>CAJOGH010000063.1:20268-23993 GCA_905233865.1 uncultured Atopobiaceae bacterium | reverse complement strand
CCCGCGACCGCGCGAGCGGAGGCTCCCAAGACGCACACCCTCACCTGGGCGCTCTATGACGCGACCTCAACCCCTCAGCTCGCGCAGCAGGACGAGCCCTTCGCCCCCGACCAGGCCGCTCCCGCAACGGGCGCGCTCGCGTCCGGCACGTGGGACCTGGAGCTCGGCGAGAACAAGCTGGCCGAGGGCGTCACGCTTGACTGCGCGCGCGCCGTGGCCGAGGCGGGCAACTTCTTCGTGGTCAATGTCAAGGTGAGCGACTCTGCCTTCCCGGGTCACGCGGGCGGCTACGCCCTGCGCCTGGCCTGGGACGACGGCAGCTCCTACGTCGCGCACGAGGGCTCGCACATCACGGTCGGTAAGAACTCCAAGGCCACGGGCGACCTCGCGTTCGACAAGAACGCGCTCACGGTCGCGTGGTCGGACCCGGACGCGCACGACGCCCAGGAGCTCTACCTGGAGCTCTACCAGGGCGATGCCGTTGCCGAGGGGCGCGCCACCGACGAGCGGCTCCGCGCCGAGAGCGAGGAGACCGATCGCAGGAACGCCGAGGCGCAGGCGGCGACCGATGCCGAGCAGCGCGCCGAGCAGGAGCGCGCCGCCGCCGAGCAGGCAGAGGCGGAGCGCCAGGCCGCCGAGCAGGCAGAGGCGGAGCGCGTCGCTGCCGAAGAGGCAAGTGCTGACACCGCTGGCCAGAACGAAGATTCCGACGTTGAGGCGGCACAGGACGCAGCTACCAGCGGTGGCGCGACGGAGGGCGCAGTACCCAGCCAGGGGCAGGGCGGCGCAGCCCTCTCGGCGACCCTCGTACCCTCGTACTCGAGCGGCTCGCCTACGGGCTTCTCCGCTCTTACTGCCTCGCTCGCCCCGATGGCCGATACCAAATTCTGGTGTTATGCAAGATACGACATGACGGGTGCCAAGAGCGGCACCCTAACAACGAAAGAAAGATACTACCCGAAGAACTCCTCTGAATCCTATACCATGTATTCCTTCTACGTGTACGGTAAGGACGACTCAATGTACGCTCAGACGGGCTACATCGTGGATAGTGTCACATGGGCCGGTCATGACTGCAGCAGCGGATATTCTGGTGGCGCCAAATATTGGAGAGACCAGAATTACGCGAGGAACCACCCTGAGGTCATCACGGTTAAATACTCACAGCCCAAGGTCGTGTGCAAATACAAGAAGAACAATGCCACGTCGGGCACCGAGAAAACCGTGACGTACTACTATGGCACCGCCAACCAAAAGCTTGAGCCCGCGATTTTCTCGCGTTCAGGCTACACTTACCTTGGCTGGAGCTTCTCCAGTACGGCCACGACTGCCTCGTGGGCGGCTAGCTGCGCCGTATCTGATAACTGGATTTCGACCAACAACGGCACCAAGGAAATGTACCCCGTCTGGCAGGCCGAGACGTACAATCTCTATGTGAACGCCCATGGTGGCACGGGGACGGTCCAGACCGCAGTAATCAACAAGGATAAAAAGAACCAGAGTACCAACATAAACGTCTCGAACCTGGTGAGCGCCAAGCTGAAGACTGGCGAGACGAATTTCAATGCTCTTCACAGCAATGGCGCGTTGACAAGGACTGGCTACACGCTCAAGGGCTGGTACACGGCTGAAAATAATGGCAGCCTAGTCTGGCAGAGCAGCGGAGCAGCCTATACAAACGGCACAACAGGCTCGAGCTTCTGGAACAAGGATAAAAAGTGGCAGTACGACGTCGGGAACAACAACGCTAATTTCGTTGCGCATGCCCAGTGGACAGCGATCACCTACAAGGTCGCCTTTAACAGCAACTACCCCGCAGCCCGATACACGGCCACAACGAGCGGGTCGATGAGCCAGCAGACTCACACGTATGACGCAGAGCTTGCGCTTACTGGGAACACGTTTACGTGCAATGGCTGGGTCTTCAAGGGCTGGAACACCGCGAACGATGGTACCGGCACGAACTACAACGATAAGCAAAAGGTCACGAATCTTAAGTCCGGTAAAGACGATGTCCTTACGCTCTATGCGAAGTGGGAGCCCTACAAGTCGACGCTCGTGTACAACGGCAACGGCGGCGCGTACGATGACCCGGCCACCCCGGAAATAGATGGCATCACGGTCATCGAGAAGGAGATCGTGGCTGGAAAGCATAACAACCAGATCAACACGTTCACAGATGTTGGGTTCGCGCGTAAGGGCTACAAGCAGACGGGATGGTCGGATACGGCCTCGGGCAGTAAACAATACTCCATCGAGAACGGTGTTCAGGACAACTGGATTGCCAATAAGGCTAACGGCGCCAGGATTCCCCTCTACGCGACGTGGGATCCTGCCACATACTACGTTGCCTACAAGCCAGGAGAAGGCGGGACTGGTGGCAAGACCGTCGAGCATAAGTATGGAACGGCAAAAAATGCAGAGACGGGCGCTTCTTCTACCTGCTATAAGACGGGTTATCATGTGGCCAGTTGGAAGGCCACGACGGCTACCGAGCAAGGAACCGACTTCGAGCCAGGCCAGGAACTTCTGAACCTCGCGGATACCGAAGGTTATACCGTTGACCTTGTGGCCCAGTGGGAGCCGAATGACTATACGGTTACCTATGACGTTTCGGGTACCGGCGACCACACCGGTTTTGATTCCAACGGCAACGGTATCGCGGTTCCTGCATCTGAGGTTCATACCTACGATAGCGACCCCTGGACCATGCCTGGTGCCGATGTCGCCACCTACAACCGTGGCTACGAGCTCGTCGGCTGGACCAAGACCGCCGGCAAGACTACGCCTGATTACACACCTGGGCAGACGGTCACGGACAACCTCAGCATTGGCGACGACCTTGCCATCACGTTGCACGCCATCTGGCGCCCCTGGTCCTACAACGTCAACTACGACAAGAATGCCGAGGACGCGACGGGCACGACGGCCTCGACCTCCCACACGCGCGGCACAGCGTCCAACCTTGCCGCCTGTGGGTTCACCCGCGAAGGCTACACCTTCGAGTCCTGGCGCGAGCCTGGCTCCGCGACCACCTACGCGGGCGGAGCGAGCGTCAGCGAGATGGGCGTGTCCGTCGAGGACAACGAGATCTTCACGCTCCAGGCCGTGTGGAAGCCCAACGGCTACCGCATCACCTTTGACGGCAATGGGGCCACGTCCGGCTCCATGACGCCGGTGCCCTACGTGTGGGACGCCGCGGCCGTCGCGCTGCCCACGTGTGCGTTCACGCGCACGGGCTACACGTTCGAGGGATGGGCCACCGACGCCGCACCTGGCACGGTCATATACACCGACGGCCAGGAGGTCTCCAACCTCTCGTCCGTCGACGGGTCGACCGTCACGCTGCACGCCGTGTGGAAGCCCATCTCCTATACCATCTCCTTCGCGACTAACCCGCCCGAGGTGTCGGGCGAGCCCCAGCCGGTAACTGGTTCCATGGAGCCGGTGAGCGCCACCTATGATGCTGACACCACGCTCGACAATGTTGGCTTCGGCTGCGTGGGCTGGGCGTTCTTGGAGTGGAACACCGCGGCGGACGGCTCTGGAACGCGCATCGAGAATGGCGCCACTGTGAGGAACCTTACCGCTGAGGCCAATTCGACGGTCACGCTCTACGCGCGTTGGTCCGACAAGGCCTACACCGTTCGCTACCATGCCAACAACGGCTCGGACGACAACTTCGTCCAGACGGCTGAGACCGGAAAGCCCATCACCATCAAGGG
>CAJOGH010000063.1:18413-20139 GCA_905233865.1 uncultured Atopobiaceae bacterium | reverse complement strand
GTACCCTGGCGTCCTCAAGGGTGATGAGGTCCACCTCTACGCGGTGTGGAGCTCGTCCATCGTGAGTGCCACCACGTCACCTGACACCTACACGGGCGCCCCCCAGCAGATCTCCATCCGCGTCAAGGGTGACGGGGGCATCGTGCTTGGTGAGTACACGCCCGCCTATGCCGCCGCCAACCCCAACCCAACCTACTCTGACCCGAACGGCACCTACACGCTCGAGGTCTATCGCACGCGCACCTACGACAGCACGGGAACCGCGCAGTACTCCGATGCAGTCGACCGCAACGCCGTCGTCGATGCGGGTACCTACTACATCAAGGTCGTGCCCTCCGTGCGCGCCAGCAGCCCCTACACCGGCTGCGCCCCCGTCGTGTGCGAGTACGTGGTCAACCCTGTGGACGCGTCCGCGGGCAAGGCCACGAACATCCTCGTGGACGGACACGAGTCCAAGACGGCGACGTACAGGCGCGACGCCTTCGAGTTCGCCCCCACGCTGACGGTTGGCGACGTCACATACGCCCAGACGCGCGCCGCGCTTGAGGGCGAGGGGGAGCTCGCCCCCGACTTCACCGCCACCTGGTACACGGACGCGGCCCACACCAAGGTTGCCTCAAGCATCAAGGACGCGGGCACCTACTACCTGGTGCTCGACGGTGCCGCCGAGGGCTGTACCGGCAACGTGAGCGGCCAGCTCGCCTTTGAGTTCAAGGTGCAGCCGATCGATTTCTCCGCATGCAACGGGCGCCTTGTCATGAGGGGCAACACCGGCAACGGCTCGAGCGACGTCTATTACAACGGCCTCGAGGTCAAGCCCTCCGTCGGAGTCTGTGTCGACCACGGCCACGTCCTCAACATGGGGCTCGAGGAGGGCAGGGACTACACCTACTTCTGCGTCGACAACATCGAGGTCTCCGAAGGCACCGCCCAGGTCCTCGCCCTGGGTCAGGGCAACTACACGGGCGTCGTCATCGGCTCCTTCAATATCGTCAAGGCTCCCATCCAGAGCTCCTGGATCCATGTGTCTAACCAGACCTTCACCAACGCGGACATCGACCCTGCGCCGGTCATCACGCAGCCCCGCGTAGGCGGCAGCCGCGTGCTGCTCAAGGACAGCGAGTACACGCTCGCCTATGAGTACCTGGGCGCGGACGGCACGGCGACCCCTGAGGGCGTCACCCTGCCCAAATTGGCGGGCCACTACCGCGTGACCGCGACCGCCGTCGGTACCTCCAGCTACACCGACGCCGAGCCCAAGGCCTCTGCGACTTTCCGCGTCATCGACAACGCGGTCGCCCAGGTCACGGACGCCGCGGGCACGACCACGGTCTACGACACGTTTGCCGGCGCCTGCTCGGCGATGACCTCCATGACCGGCGACATCACCCTCAAGCTCCGCACGGACGTTACCGTCGCGGACCCCCAGACCATCAGCTCCTCTGCCAACGTCACCTTCGACCTGGGCGGCCATACGCTCACACTCAACGGGTCGAGCGGCCTCTCCATCAACGACGGCACGCTCGTCCGTGTCGTGAGCACGGAGGCCGGGGGTACCATTGCCGGCACTGCGCCGACTCTGCTTGCCAACTACGGCACCCTCGAGCTCGCCTCGGGTACCCTTGCGGCACAGGGTGCCGGCACGTGCGTCCAGAACGCGACGGGGCACGAGATCACGGTGAGCGGCGCCACGCTCACCAGCGCGGCACCGATCATACCTAAAGCC
>CAJOGH010000063.1:1956-18306 GCA_905233865.1 uncultured Atopobiaceae bacterium | reverse complement strand
GCCGACACGCCCACGACGGTCGGCTCCACCACCATCACGGTGCCCGCCGCCGCCACGCTCGTGAGTAACACTGGCACCGCCACCATGACAGGCGGCTCGCTCTCCACGAGCGGCTGTGCATTTGACACGACGGGCACGCTCACCGTCTCCGGCGGCCAGAGCGCCTCCTACGGCCAGATGATCAAGAGTTCTGGCACCACGACCCTCTCGGGAGGCACCCACGTGGTCTCCGCCCTCACGGGCACGTTGGCTACGGACGCCAAGGCCTACGGTGAGGTGACTGGCGGTGAGTTCACGATTGCCGGCGCCACGCTCAGCACCAACACCCGCGGCATCGACCTTTCCGGCGGCACCCTCAAGATGACGTCCGGCTCGCTGGGTACCTCTGGCGCGGCCGCCCTCACGGTGGGTGCTGGTACGACCGCCCAGCTCTCTGGTGGCTCCATCACCCAGTCCAACGAGGCCGCCGGCGCCGAGAGCGCGCTCGTGGCCCGCGGTACCGTCACGCTCACGGGTGCCAGTGTCACCTCCACGGCCGGCATCGCTACCGTTGACGGCGGCTCTGTTACCGTAACCAGCGGCTTCTTCCGCGCGGGCTCCGAGTCCATGCCAAGGGCCACCTATCCCACGACCACCATCCACGGCGGCTACTTCACCCGCAATGATGTCGCCGGCCTCATCGTCACGGACTACTACGACCTCGTGGGCGTCGCTGACGGCACCTTCACCGAGGTCGAGGGCGCTGCTCCCTGGTACACGCCCATGCGCTCGCTTGCCAAGTCCGGCGCCATTGCCGACATCGCCGACCAGACCTACGCCGACGCCGACCTCGAGCCCGCTCCCGAGGTCTCCTGGACGGGAACGACCTACGGTGAGACGACTGCCAAGGAGTACAAGATCGACGATCCCTCCCACTACGTCTGCACCTACGTCAACAACCACGAGGTGGGCACCGCCACTGTCAAGGTCAAGGGCGACGGGGAGCACTACACGGGCGAGATAAGCAAGGACTTCAACGTCGTCAAGCGCTCCATCGCGCGTGCCAACGCAACCTTCCAAGTCGATGACATGTGCACCACCGAGGGCGCGACCTTGGGAGAGTACATCGAGAAGTACGAGGCCACCTACATCCACAAGGAGATCGAGCCCAAGGTCCAGCTGACCATAGACCTTGACGGAGACGGCACCGACGACCACACGCTCGTCGAGGACACGGACTTTGACGTCACCTACGCCAACCAGGTCGATGCCGGCACCGCCTACATCGTGGTCAACGGCATCGGAGACTCCTACACCGGCTCCATGACCGACTCCTACACCATCAACCCCAAGGACATGACGGACGCCGAGGACGTCCACATCGCGCCTGTCCCGGGCCAGGCCCACACCGGCGAGGCGATCGAGCCCCCGGTCACCGTCACCTACACGCCGGCCAAGGGCACCGACGAGACGCTCGAGGAGGGCAAGGACTACGCCACGTCCTACGAGAACAACATCGAGATCACCGTGGGCGACAACCCCGCGGTCGTCACCGCCACGGGCACCGGAAACTACAAGGGCACCATTAGCACCATCTTCCGCATCTCCGGAACCGTCGCGAGCGTCATCCACGAGGGCGTGAGCTCCAACTTCGCGAGCGTCCAGCAGGCCGTTGACGCCTGCCAGAGCGGCGACACCCTCGTGATGGCTGCCAACACCACCGAGGACGCCATCATTCCGGCCGAGCTCACGCTCACCTTTGACCTCGCGGGCCACACTCTCACGGGTGCGGCCGCTGCGAGCGCCGCCATCACCAACAACGGCAACCTCAAGCTCGTCGACTCTGGTGTCGAGGGTGCCGACCCCGCCGTCCTTGGCCAGATCGTGGCAGCTGCCGGCAAGAGCGCCGTTGCCAACAAGGGCACGCTCGAGGTTGCGGGCGCTACCATCACGAGCGGCCACGCAACAGCCCCTGCTCTTATCAACCAGGGCACCGCGGAGACGGCGGCTAACCTCACCATCACCTCTGGTACGATCTCGGGCGGCAACTGGGCCGTTGACAACCAGGCCTATGCCAGTGTGGTCATGCGCGGAGGCACGGTGAGCAACACCGCGGCCGCACCGCTTGGCGCGCTGCGCAACGCCAACACCGCCAGCATCCTTGCCGGCAACGTGACCGCAACCGGTCATGCCATCTGCACGCACGGCTCCTATGCCAAGACCTCCGAGAGCTATCCTTCCGCCTCTGGCACCACCACCCTCAACGGCGGCGCGGTGAGCTCCACGGGAGCCAGCCCGCTGCTCGTGAGTGGCTCGGGCGACCCCACCGTGACCATCCGCAGTGGCACGGTGAGCTATCCCGCCTCCCAGGTGCTTGCCACCAACACGTGCGCGGGCTCCTCGATCACCAGCATCGTGGGCGGCCACATCGCGCACGACGACGCCAACACCAACGCTGCCGAGCGTGTGAGCTTTGAGCAGGGCTACCAGCTTGGTGCCGAGTGGGAGATCATCAACGGCACGCCCACGACCACCACAGGCTGGTACGTGCCCATGAAGACGATCGCCGAGGCCGAGGTCGTGGGTGTCGACCCGACCTATCCCTTCTACGGCTCCGAGTTCGAGCCCACCATCACGTCTGCCTCCTGGATTAGCCCGACCTCTGGTGCCACGGACGCCCTCACGCGCGACACGCACTACACCGTGAGCTACCGCAAGGGCACGCAGACCCTCGTGGATGACTCGTCGACGCCCCTCGTCAACGAGGCGCTGCCGCTCGCGGTTGGCTCCTACAAGCTCGTGCTCACGGGCAAGACTGCTGCCGGCTACACGGGCGAGCGTGTTATCGACTTTGAGATCGTCAAGGCAAACGTCTCCCGTGACGTCACCTTCAACGACATCGGTCGCCAGCCCTACAACGGCTTTGCCTCCGAGCCCGAGCTCACGCTGTATGCCAAGGACGGCAAGACCAAGCTGGTGGAGAACACCGACTACCGTGTGACCTACGAGTCCAACACGGACGCCGGTACCGCCCGTGCGCTCGTGTACGGCATCGGCAACTCCTTCGAGGGCATGACCTATCGCGACTTCCAGATCGTGCCCAGCGACATCAACACCACCGCGCTGGCGGCCATTCCTAACCAGGCCGCCGACGGCACGGCCAAGACACCCGAGCCGGTCATGACCTTCACCTCCACCAAGGGAGGGGAGGAGCGCACCTACACGCTGGTGCAGGGCCGCGACTATGAGGCCACCTACACCAACAACATCGAGATCGGCACGGCCACCATCGCCATCAAGGGCATCAACAACTTCTACGGGGAGCGCGAGACCACCTTCAACGTGGTCACGCCCGTCGCGAGCGTCACGCGCTTTGGGCAGACGACCGCGACCAACTACGGCACGCTCCAGGCGGCCATCGACGACGCGCCGCTCACCTCCACGGTCCGTCTCCTGGAGGACGTGACCGAGGACGTCACCGTTCCCGAGGCCTCGTCGTTCACGCTTGACCTTGCGGGCAAGACCATCAACGGCACGCTCACCAACAACGGTTCCGTGACCATCGCCAACGAGGCTGCCACGGGCGGCATCTCAAGCTCTGCCACCGCGCTGGTGACAGGCGGTGCCACCATCATCCAGGCTGGCACCTATACCACCTCGGGCGATGTCCCGGTCATTGCCGGCACGGGTAACGTCCGCATCACGGGCGGCACCTTCTCCTATCCCATGGGTGCCACGGCGCTTGACGCCAGCACCTCAGCCACCATCACCGCGGGCACGACTGACAACAAGCCCAGCTTCTCCGCGGCTGACGCCAACAGCAGCGTCGTCTTTGGCTACGAGCTTGCTCGCAGCGAGGGCGAGACGCTCTTCACGCCCAAGCCCAGCGTCGCCTACGCGGTCATCGAGGGCGTCCCCGGCACCTCCACCTTCAACAACGCCGACCAGACGCCCGAGCCCACCCGCGTGGCCTACTCCACCAACTCCAGCGAGGAGCTCGTGCTGGTCAAGGACACGGACTACACCGTGGCCTACTACTCCGATGCCGAGCTCAAGGTAGCAGTCACGCCGCACGACGCGGGCACCTACTACGTGGCTATCACCGGCCAGGGCGCCTACACCGGCACCAAGGCCATCAGGTTCGTCATCGAGCCCAAGTCCATCTCCTCGGCCACCCTGGGTGGCTTGGACGAGGCATGCGTCTACGCCGGCGGCGCCCCGGTCGAGCTCACCGGACTCACCGTGAGTGGCATCTTCGAGGGCGTGACGCTGGACGCCACCAAGGACTACACCGTCGCCTACGAGAACAACACGCAGGCTGGCAACGCGTTTGTGACCTGCACGGGCACCGGTAACTACACCGGCCACGTGTCCGGGCCGTTCGCCATCGCACGCGCAAAGGCCACCCTCACGGGTGTGACCACGGCCAAGACCTACCTTAACGACGACCCCAATCTGACCCCCGAGGACACGGGCGTCTTTGACGCCGACCGCGCGGTTCTGAACATCCATGGCACGCGCGAGGAGGGTGAGGACGTCCGCGCCGGCGGCTATGCCACGAGCGCGACCTATGACGTGAGCCCCAACTACGACATCACGGTCAAGTCCGGCACGCTCACCATCAACCAGGCCTCCCTGGCCGAGGTCACGCCCGCCAGGGCAAGCGCCGAGTACACGGGCGGCGACATCGCGCCCACCAACGAGGTTACCTATACCTACACCTCCAAGGGCGAGCCCGCCAGCTATAAGCTCGTCCTGGGGACCGACTACACGCTCTCCAAGTCTGACGACGAGACGGTCGCGGCCTTCAAGGACGTCGCCGAGTACAGCGTCGCCGCGCATGGCATCGGCAACTTCACGGGAACCTCGCTCGCCCAGACCTTCGAGGTCACCGAGACCGACAAGACCGAGCTTGCCAAGGTCATCGGCATCGACCCGGATGCCGCGACCTATGAGAGCTCCTGCAGCTCTGACCGTGACAAGACCAATGTCAGTGACGACAACGGCGGCCACGCCTACACCGTTGAAGGCGACACCGTCACCCAGGGCGAGACGCTCGAGAACGGGGCGATCTACGTCACGTCCACCGTTTACAAGACCTTCCGTGACGCCATCACCACCTACACCGAGATTTACAACAACAAGAACGTGACCGCCGAGCAGGTGGCCACGGCCGTGGACAACCTGCGCGGCGCCAAGCGCGTCTTCGACGCGGCCAAGCGCACGAACGTCCACCTGGGCAACATCTCCGACTCCAAGTACGTCATGCTCGTGAGCGACGTCACCTACGACGGAGAGCGCAACCTACCTGAGGTCAAGGTCTTTGAGGACAAGGGCAGCGAGAGCGACCCCACCACACCCGACGGCGCCTACACGCCCGAGGTCGACACCCTCCTTCTGGAGGACACCGACTACACGCTGGCCTACTACAAGGACGCCGAGTGCACCCAGGAGGTCTCGCCGACCAACGTGGGCACCTACTACGCCAAGGCTTTCGGCGCCGGTAGCTACTACGTCGAGCACGAGTCCATCCAGGGTCTGAACGTCTCCGTTCGCTCCAAGGAGTTCCACATCAACCGCGCCTCGCTCAAGGACGACAGCACCGTCACGGTCAGCGGCACCTACACCTACAACCGTGCGACCCAGACCCCTCAGGTGACCGTCACCAACACCAAGGCTCTTGTCGCCGATGGTGACTACACGCTCGAGTGGTCCCGTGCCACTGACTTCGAGACGCTCATCAACGCGTCCGAGCTCATCGACGCTGGCACCTACTACGTCCGCGCGCGCGCTTCAACTCTGACGCCTCCGACGCCTACGGCACGCTGACGATCGACAAGGCAAGCTTCGACCTGTCCGGTGTCCGCTTTACCACCACCGATGACAAAGTGACCATGCGCGAGGGCAACATGGGCGGCACGGCCACGTACGATCGCGATTCCCACACCATCGAGGTCGACAAGAGCACGCTGTACCGCAGCGGTACGGGCCTGTACGACGCCACCGAGATCGACGTCGACGCCTACACGCCTGCGAACGCCACTGACGCCGGCACCTACGAGATCGTCGCGAGCTTCAAGTTTGCCAACGAGGCGGCTCAGAACAACTACAACGCCCCGGGCACCATCACGGGCACCCTCACCATCAATCCCGCCGACATCACGAGCGCCCAGAACGTCAATGCGACCATCACGGGTAGCTACACCTACACCGGCTCCGACATCGAGCCTCCCATCGCGGTCAAGTCCAACAACGACCTTACGCTCGAGACCAGCGAGTACGACGCCGTCTGGACCGACAACGTCAACGCCGGTGGTGCCTCGGTCCGCGTTACGGGCAAGGGCAACTTCACGGGCGCGGCCATCGCCACCTTCGTGATCGACAAGCAGCAGGTGAGCGTGCCCACGGCCGTCGAGGGACTGACGTACGACTCAACGACCCTCCAGGGCGTCTACGTCGCCGACGGCATGACTGACATCTACTACCTGCAGGGAGAGCGTGGCCAGACCGCGGGCACCTACACCGCGCGCGCCTGCCTCGTGGACGTCACCAACTACATCTGGGACCTCGATCCGGCCGAGGACAGCAGCACCGACCAGGCCATCGAGTGGGTCATCAACACCAAGAGCATCACCATTGCCATGACGGCGTCCCAAAAGGAGTACAGCACGCCCGACCCGGCCTTTGCCGCCACGGGCCTCGAGGACCTCGTAGACCCGACCGACCTCGGCTCGCCCACCTACGTGCGCACGAACGACGACGAGGCCGTTGACACCTATGCCGACGTGCTCACCGCCCGCTACACTCCCAACCCCAACTACGACGTGACGATCGTTCCCGCCAGCTTCACCATCACCAAGGCGAACATGGCGACGGGCACCATTGCCGCCATTCCCGTCCAGCCCTACACCGGCTCTGCCATCAAGCCCGTGCCAGGTGTGAGCCTGTACGGCCGCGACCTGGAGTTTGGGACCGACTACACGCTCGAGTACTACTCCGACGAGACCTGCACCACGGTCGTCGAGAACCCCGTGGACCTTGGCACCTACTACGTGCGTGCCATCGGCGCGGGCGACAACTACGAGGGCGCCACGTCCACCCCGCAGAGCTTCCGCATCGTTGAGGTGGCGGCCGACGTCATCAAGGCCGACGGCTCCAGCACGCCGTACGAGAGCGTCGCGCGTGCGCTCGAGAACGCCAATGGCTACGGCTCCACGGTGCGCCTCAAGAAGGACGTGACCGAGTCCGTGGTCGTCCCGGACGCCAGCGAGGTCAAGTTTGACCTGTACGGCCACACCATCACGGCGGAGGAGGGCCAGCCCGTCCTCACCGTGCCCGCAACCTCGTCGCTTGCCATCCTCGATTCCACCGAGGCCAAGCTCGGCACCATCACCGGCGCCAACGTCGCGGTGAGCCTTGTGGTTGCCGAGGGCGTCGTGGACGTCCAGAGCGGCAACCTCGTGACCGGCGCGGGCATCACGGCCCCGCAGATCAACGTCTCGGGCACCGCCACCGTCCGCGGCGGCACCTTCACCTATGAGACCGGCGGCAGCGCTGTGAGCGCCCGTGCCGAGGGTTCCAAGGCCACAGTCACCTATGGCCTCTTTGCCGGCACCGATGCAACTGCCTACCTGCAGCGCGGCTGGTCGCTCCCCAAGCTCAAGGAGAGCCCGCGTGACTACTACGGGCCCAGGCGCGACATCAGCTCCGCCAGCGGCTCCGTCACCGTCGCCCAGGCCGCCTATCCCTTCACGGGCGTGGCCATCAAGCCCGTCCCCGAAGTCGTCTGGACCGACAAGAGCGTGTACCCCAACGCCGACCTCCGTCTGAGCGCCTCGACCGAGGCCGTCGACGTTGGCGCGTTCTTCACCTACGTCTACCTTGACGCCGACGGCAACGAGGTGAGCGACCCGCAAGAGGTCGGCACCTACACCATCCGCGTCACGGGCACCGGCGACTACACAGGCGTGGTCGACATCACCTTCGACATCGTCCCGGTGAACCTCATCACCGCCACCCTCAAGTTCACGAGCGCGTACGAGGCCTACGCCACCGACGGTGTGGACTACACCTCGCTCGCCTACGAGCCCGAGGTCTACGCCTACCTTGACAACGACGGTACTGGCTCCTATGAGGCGGGTGGCGCCGACGTGATGCTGGAGAAGGGCCCCGACTACGCCGTCAAGTACACCGACGCCACCAATGCCGGCACCGGCCTGGTCACGATCATCCCGGGCACCAACGGCAACTTCACGGGCTCCAACACGATCAGCTTTGAGATCCACAAGCGCTCGCTGGCCGCCACGGACGGCACCATCGCCATCAGCGGCATGCGCACCGACAACTACCCGTACAGCGGCGATCCCATCAAGCCTGTTCCCAACGTGACCTTCACCTACCGCGAGGACGGCGAGGTCCGTGCCACCACCAACCTGCGTGCTAGCGATGTCACGCAGCAGTTTGGCGACTGGTTCAACATCGCCTACTACGCTGCCTCCGACACCGAGCGCACCACGCCCGTCGAGCCCGTGACCGAGGGCGACTACGTCGTGGTGCTCACCGGTACGGGCAACTTCGAGGGTGTCGTCGAGCTGCCCTTTACCATCGGCGCCGCCTTCGCTTGCGTGGTCTATGCCGACGAGACTGGCACCGAGGTCACCGTGCCCTACGCCACCCTGCGCGAGGCCTTTGCCGCCGCGCCCACCGGCTCTGTGGTCCGCCTGCTCAAGGACGCCACGGGCGACAACGCCGAGGATGACGTCGTGCTGGCCGAGGGCATCGACACCACCCTTGACCTTCGTGGCCTTGCCTTCGAGGGCTCCATCACCAACAACGGCACGCTCAGCGTGGTCGCGGGTGGCGACGCCGCCTCCTTCAAGGCTGCCGCGGGCAAGAGCGCGATCGTGAACAACGGCACGCTCACGCTCCAGTCCGGAACCTACAACGGCAACGCCGACGCACCCGTCATCGCGACGGCGGCTGGGTCCACCACCTATGTGAATGGCGGGACCTACGACTATCCCACCACGAGCTCCGTCATCTCCGGTGCTGGCTCGGCCCAGGTCGGCTTTGGGCCCATCCTGTCCGGCCATGACGCGGACGACGCGGGCTACGTGATCTACGGCTACGAGCTCGACCACATCTCCGAGGCGGACCAGCGCTACACCGCCAAGCCCTCCGTCGCCTTCGTCGCCATCGAGGGCGTGGCCAACACCTACACCTACAACGGCTCGCCCATAGCGCCGGAGCCCACGCGCGTCACCTGGCGCAGCACGGCCATCTCCAAGGACGCCGAGTACACAGTTTCCTACGCCGAGGCTGACGGCACGGCCCGCGCCTCCGCGCCCACGGAGGTCGGCACCTACCAGGTCGTGCTCAAGGGCATCAACAGCTACACGGGCACCTATACCCAGACCTTCCAGATCGTGCCCAAGAGCATCACCCACGCCACGGTCACCGTTCCCGACCATACCGACCGCACCTACACGGGCGAGGCCCTCACCGAGGACGTGACCATCACGGACAACGAGACCGGCACCCCCGTCGCGCTCGTCAAGGACACCGACTACACCGTGACCTACAGCCACAACACCAACGCCGGCACCGCCACGGTGGTGTACCAGGGCACGGGCAACTACACCAACCAGGTCGTCAAGACCTTCACCATCAACCCCAAGCCTATCTCGACCGGCTACACGCTCACCGCGCCGACGACGATGTTCGACCGCCTGCCGCACACTCCCGAGGTCACGGTCTCCGAGACCGCCGTCGATGGCAGTCCGGTCCTTGACGCCTCCAACTACAGGCTCAACTACTATGGCCGCGAGGTCACCCTGGCCGGCGAGACCAGCTACTACGATCCCATGGACTCCATGACGGCGGCGGGCACCTACTACGTGGTCGCCACCGGCACCGGCAACTACACCGGCACCTGCGTGGGCACCTACGTCATCGAGCCTGCGAGCATCGAGGGCTTCACGCCCGCGGATGTCCAGAAGGACTACAACGGCGAGGTCCAGGCCTACGACGGCTCCGTGACCCTGGGCGGCCTCACGCTCAAGGAGGGCACCGAGTACGAGATCGTCTACCAGCGCGCCACCACCACGGACGGCGAGACCACCTGGTCCGACTGCGCACCGACGGACGTCAAGAACGTTGGTTCTTATCGCGTGTATGCCAGCGGCCTTGGCGACTATGCCGGCAAGCGCACCACGGCCACGGGTGCCTTTGACATCCTTGAGGTCGATAAGAGAGCGCTCAAGTCACTTATCGGCGTGGACGCCGAGGCCGCCGACTACGAGGCGTCGGCCACCTACGACAAGGACCACGTCCTTATCTCGGACGGCGCCCCCACCAACATCGTGATCGACTACGCCTACGAGGGCTCCGGCCGCACGGCAGGGGAGAACCTGCACGCCGAGGACGTGTACACCACCTCGACCGCCAAGCAGAGCCTTGCCACCCACATTGGCGACGCGCGCGCCATCTATGACAACGAGAACGTGACGGCGCAGCAGGTCTACGACGCGGTGCGCGCGCTCAGCGCGAGCAAGACCACCTTCGACGCCTCAAAGCGCGTCCTCAACTCCAACCGCTCGCTCAACAAGCAGGTGCTCGCGCGCGTGGGCAACGCTACCGTGTACCAGTCTAGCGACCAGGATCAGACCTATACCACCAAGGCAATCGAGCCCGCGCTGTTCGTGTGGTTCGACTCCAACGAGAACAACACCTATGACGCCGGCGAGCCGCAGCTCGTCGAGGGCAAGGACTACGTGCTCGGCCACTACGACCAGGCACAGGACAAGGTCCTGGACAACTCCAGCCACACGGACAACGTCAATGTAGCCGAGGCGACGGATACGCCCGCGCCCACCGTGCACCTGTCCGGCGTCGGCACCTACTACCACATGACCGAGGGCGCCTACGACTCCTACCTTGACGTGCCCTTCACCATCGTGCAGGCGAGCCTCGCCGGCGCGAGCATCGAGGTCACGTCTACCAAGACCTACGACAACACCGTCTACGCGCCCACCGTCGTGGTCAAGCTTAACGGCGAGGTCGTCGCGCCGGAGAACTACGACCTTACCTGGTACAAGAACGGCACCGAGATCGCGGCCGACCAGATCAAGAACGCCAGCGACCAGTACACGGTCAAGGCCACGGGCAAGCTCAACTGCAAGGACACCACCAACATGGCCGCGCCCTTCAGCATCGCCAAGCGCGACTGGCAGATGACCACGGAGCTTTTGGCCGACGGCGACGCCGCCAAGATGGACGGCACCCTGTACAGCCTGCCGTTCGACAACACGCCGCACTCCGTGAGCGTGTCCTATACGGCCATCGACGCTGACAACGCCGACCGTGCGGGGGAGGGCGCGAACGACGTGGCCGTGAGCTACACCTACAACGGCAAGGACCACACGTCCGAGACCGCGGGCAACACCTATGCGGTCGTCGCGAGCTTCTCCAACCCCGACAGCGAGAACTACAACGACATCGCCAGCGTCTCCGGCACGCTTGAGATCCGACCCTCCACGCTCACGAAGGTCACGGTGACCGAGCCCGAGGGCGGCTACGTCTACACGATGCCGCAGGCGCCGAGGGCGACCACATCATCGTCCTGGACGAGAACGGTAACCCGATCGGTTCCAAGACCGACGGCGTGGCCAACTATACCTACGAGTACGTGTCCAACATCAATGCGGGCACGGCCACGCTCTACGTGACGGGCACGGGCTCCTACAAGGGCCAGGCCAAGACGACCTTTACCATCCATCCGCAGCCGCGCCCCGTACCCACCCTCGAGCACGGCACGGCCACGACCGACCACCTGGTCTACAACGGTGAGGTCCAGGCCGCCGCTGCCGACACGGCTGCCGACGCCCTCTACAACGTGGCTGGCCACAAGCGTACCGACCGCGGCACCTACACGGCGTCCTTCATCCTCAAGGACAAGGTCAACTACGTCTGGAACACCGGCACCCTGGACGGTTGGGACGCCGACGACACGGCAGCTGACCAGACCGAGGACTGGACCATCGACCCCAGGCCCGTGAGCATCAAGCCGGCCGACGGAACCAAGGTCTTTGGCTCCAAGGACCCGGCCCTCACCGGCTCCGTCGTGGGCACCACCGTCGCTGCTGACACGCTCATTAACCCCACGGACCTCGGCGTCATCACGTACCAGCGTGTGGCTGGCGAGACCGTGGCCGGTAGCCCCTACACCATCTCCGTCAAGGAGGGTGGCTTCGACCAGAACCCCAACTACGACATCACGTGGAGCGACACGGCCAAATTCACCATCACGCAGCTCGACATCACGGACGCTGCCATCGCGGCCGACGGTGCCTTCACCTACAATGGCGGCACTAAGGCTCCCACGGTCACCGTGACCCTTGGCTCCACGGTCATTAGCCCGGACGACTACGACCTGAGCTGGTACACCTCCGAGAGCTGCTCGCCCGAGTCCCAGATCACGGCCGCCGACATCAAGGACGCGCGCTCCTACTGGGTCAAGGCTACCGGCAAGGACAACTGCACGGGCACGACCACGGCCAAGGCCAGGATCGACATCGGCCGCGCCAACTACAACACGACCGACCCCGCGGTCGTCCTGGCAAACAAGACCTTCACCTACGACGGCACGGATCATGGCGGCATCACCCTGTCCTCCATGCCGCTCGACATCGTCACCGGTGAGGTCCCGGCGCCTTCGCTCCTGAGCGTCGCCTACACCTACCAGGGCAAGAGCTGGGTGTACGACGCGACAGCGGGTCGCACGGTCGAGCGCGACTACGGTCCCACGGACGTTCCTCCTGTTGCCGCCGGCACCTACACCGTGACGGCCACGTTCACCAACAACGACCCCAACTACATCACGCCCGAGACCATGACGGCCACGCTCACCATCCAGCGCCAGCGCCTGGCGTCGGCCACGGTGGTGGCTCCCACCTACGATGTCACCAAGGACATCGACGGGTCGGACGGCGGCCTCAAGCCCATGCCAGAGGTCAAGGACTACGTGGGCAATGTCGTGACCACGCCCGAGACCCTTGGGCAGGACACCAACTGGACCATCAGCTGGACGAACAACCGCAAGGCGGGCGAGAACACCGCCGCCGTCATCGTTGTCGGCCAGGGCAACTACTCCGAGACCATCACCCAGGAGTTCACCATCAAGCCGGCTCTTGTCGACGTGCCCAAGCTCACGGCCGGGACGGCCACGACCGGCGAGCTCGTGTACAACGGCAACCCCCAGTACTCCATCGCCAACGCCGAGCCGGACGCCCTCTACACCATCAGCGGCAACTACGCGACCAACGCGTGCCCCGTCACGGTGGACGCGGAGACTGGCGTCCGCACGCCCACGCCCTACACGGCGACCTTTGCCATCAAGGACAAGACCGACTACGTGTGGGACCTCAACGGCGACGGTGCCTACACCAAGGGCGTCGACCTCAATGACGACCAGACCGAGGACTGGGTCATCGCCCAGCGCCCGACCACCATCACGCCCGCGGCCAAGTCCAAGACCTACCTCGAGGACGACCCCGAGCTCACGGGCTCCGCGTCCGACCTCGTCACCAGCTCGCACCTCAACCCGATCACCTACGAGCGCGTGGCGGGGGAGAACGCAGGCGACTACGTGATCTCCGTGGCCGGCCACAACAACAACCCCAACTACGCCATCGACGACACGCCCACGGCCACCTTCACCATCAATGCGCTCGACTTCAGCTCGTCTACCGAGCACATGAGCCTGTCCACCTCGGGCGAGTGGCACTACACCGGTCTCGACCAGACCGAGGCGCTCAACGCCGCCACTACCCTCACGAGCAGTGGCCGTGAGGTCGATAAGGGCAACTACACGCTGGCTTGGTACAAGGACGCAGCGTGCACCGTGCCCGTTGGCGCCGAGGGCGTGCGCGACTCTGGCACCTACTGGGTCGCCGCAACTGGCGTCCACAACACCGAGACCGCCACGACCAACTGCGTGAACACCACGCCCGCATCCGCGGCCGCGAGCGTCCAGATCTCCGTTGGCGACTACGACATGCGCAACGTCCGCCTGGCCGCCGTCAACACGAACACGACCACCGTCGTGGACAACCAGGCGAGCGGCGTGTACAACGAGGGCGGATTCGAGCTCACCGTGACCGGAAAGGCACTGACCGTCCGGAACGAGGAGACCGAAGACGTGACGGTCAAGTCCATCACCTATGCGGGAACCACGCGCGCCGGCGAGGCGTACGAGTCCACGACGCCCCCGACCGAGGCCGGCACCTACACCGTCACGGTCGCCTTCAACAACGCCAACCCGACGAGCTACCACACGCCGGCTGACCTTGTGGGCTCCCTCACCATCAACCCAGCGCCCCTCACCGAGGCTAGGGTGAGCGGCACGTTCACCTATCAGGACAAGCCCGGCACCAGCGCCTCCGGCCACGTGGGCGTGGCACAGGAGCCCTCCGACGCTGACCACATGAGCGTTCACGCGCAGGCTGCCACCGGCCAGCTCCAGGTGCCTGTGACCAGCTGTGACTACGAGTGGATCGACAACGTCCGTGCTGGCACCGCCACGGTGTTCGTGAGCGGCAACGCCGCGTCCAACTTCACGGGCCGCGTGCAGACGACCTTCACCATCGACCCCAAGCCTCTCGAGGTGCCCAAGCTCACCACCGACACCCTCGTGTTCAACGGAGTCCAGCAGACCCGTACCGTCGCCGAGGGTGGCATCGACGCCAGCTACTACTCCGTTGGCGGCAACAAGGCCACCATCGCCGCGACGCACACGGCCACCTTCGCGCTCAAGGACACCTCCAACTACGTCTGGAAGGTGCCCGTCGCCGGCTCCGAGGACTTCACCCTCACCAACGTCGACCAGACTGAGACCTGGACCATCCAGCCGCGTCCCGTGACCATCAAGCCCGACACGGGCCAGCACAAGACCTACCTCGAGGCCGACCCGACCTTCACGGGCACGGTCGTCGGCACCACGGTGCCCTCTGAGACCCTGGTTCCCGGATTCGACCTTGGCACCATCACCTACGAGCGCACCAACTCCGCCGAGGAGGCCGGCACCTATACGGACGTCATCGCGGTCAAGTCCTGGTCGCCCAACACCAACTACGAGGTGAGCACGACCACGGCCGACTTCACCATCAACCAGCTCGACATCAGCGATGCGACGGTCAACGTCTTCCGCGAGTCCGAGTACACCTCGCTCACGCAGGCCCCCACCGTCCGCGTGACCATGCCCGACGGCAAGGTCATCAACAGCAACAACTACGACATCCTCTGGTTTGACGCCACCACCGAGGAGCCTGTCACGGTGTTCAACGCTGGCCAGTACAAGGCCAAGGTGCGTGGCAAGCTCAACTGCACCGGCACCACCACGAACTTCTCGAACTCCTACGACATGTCCAAGATCCCCTATGACATGAGCGGGGTCACCTTCGAGGCCACGTCCTACACCTACGGCGCCGATCCGGTGCGCCCGCAGGTCCAGGGCGACATTTACGGCCTGGAAGAGGGCGAGCGCGCCAAGACCACCAACGTCGCGGTCGCGGCCTACAAGTACTACGGCACCACGCGCGCCGGCGCTCCCTACGCCAGCTCCACCGCGCCCACCACGACGCAGCCGACCGAGGCGGGCACCTACACGGTGATCGCCGAGTTCTCCAACGCGGACGAGACCAACTACCTCACGCCCGCGCCTATGACCACCACGCTCACGATCGAGCCGCAGGAGCTCAAGGACACGAGCGTCAACTCCACGGGCATCGTCTACGGCAAGGACAGCGAGGGCTCGTACCTCAAGACGCCCACGCCCACGGTCAACGGCAAGCTCACGAACGAGGTCGCGGCCACCGAGAACCGTGCGGCCGCTGGCGAGGAGTCGGCGAGCCTCAAGACCAACTGGACGGTCACGCACTACAACAACATCAATGCCGGCACCAACACGGCCTCTGCGGTCGTGGTCGGCCAGGGCAACTACACCGGCACGGTGAGCTGCACCTTCTCGATTGCCAAGAAGCCGGTCACCATCACGCCCAACGCCTCCAACAAGGTCTACGGCGACACCGACCCGGTTCTCTCCGGCAAAGTCGAGGGTCTTGAGGAGCCTGGCGACCTGGGTACGGTCACCTACCGCCGCACCACCGCCGACGAGAACGCCGGCACGTACGCCAACACGGTGGCCGTGGGCTCCTACACCAAGAACCCCAACTACGAGCTCACCCTCAACACGGCGGACTTCACCATCAATGCCCGCCCGCTGGCGCCCCAGACCATCAACCGCGCCGACGGCGAGAGCTACGACTACACCGGCGCCACGATCTCCTGTGGCGAGGGTGCGGCCTACACCTACAC
>CAJOGH010000063.1:0-1911 GCA_905233865.1 uncultured Atopobiaceae bacterium | reverse complement strand
ATGACGCCGGCGCCAGCAAGACGGTCGCGCTGGCCGACTACACGCTCACGTACTACGCCGACGCCGAGGCCACGACGCTGGCTGCCGAGCAGCCGCCTGTCGACGTGGCTCGCTACTACGTGCGCGCCAACGGTACGGCGACGGGCGCGTCGGACGCCAACTGCTCTGGCACCACGACGTCCTTCTCGACCTACGAGATCACCGAGGACACCTTCAACACCGCGGGCATCTCCATCGCGGTCAACAACGCCACCTTCAACGGCGAGCGCCACGGCGTGACGGTCACGGGCCAGCCCATCGGCGTCACGCGCCCCGGTGCCGCCGAGCCCGAGACCACGCCCATCGCGTCCGTGCGCTATCAGGGCACCTACCAGGAGTACGACGCCACCACGCGTGCCTTTGTGGACAAGAGTTACGACCAGACGGCCACCGGCGACCAGTACGCCGCCGACCCGCTGGCCGCCGCGCCCACGAACGCGGGCACCTATACGGTCACGGTCAGCTGGGTCAAGGACAGGAACTACACCGCCATCCCCGACGAGGTCCGCACGCTGACCATCTCGCGCGCGTCCTATGGCATGGGCGGCGTCACCTTTGCCGATGTCACCACGACCTATGACGGTGACACCCACGCGCCCGTGGTGGCCGGCGACGCGCAGGACAACACCAGCGACCACGGCGCGGTGCCCAGCTCCAAGCTGTACTACACCCTGTCCTTCGAGGGCAACACCTGGGTCTATGACGCGGCGACGGGCTCCACCGTGCGCAAGGCGTACAACTCGCACCACACGGGCAGCGGCCTGACCTACGAGTCTGGCACCGCCCCGCACGACGCCGGCGACTTTGACGTGACGCTCAGCTGGCACAACCTCGACCCCAACTACGTCACGCCCACCACGCCCAGCTCCGCCAAGCTCACGATCGAGCGCCAGGCACTCGCGAGCTGCGAGGTCGTTGACGAGCTCGTGTTCGACGGCACCGCAAAGGAGCCCATCCCGGTCGTGACCGGCAGCCTTGCCAAGCCCGCGACGACCGTCGCACAGGGCGAGGGCGAGGGCACGAACTGGGTGCCCAGCTGGTCCAACAACGTCAACCGCGGAACCAACACCGCCATGGCGGTCGTCGAGGGCCAGGGCAACTTCGTTGGTACCGTGAGCTGCAAGTTCTCCATCCTCCCGCAGACGGTCGACGTGCCCGTCCTGACGACGACCGAGTTCACCTACGACGGCACTGAGCGGACCTCCATCGCGGACGAGCCGGCCGACGCGCTCTACGAGACCCACGAGAACCACGCCACCGACGCAGGGCACTACACCACCGTCTTCAGCCTCAAGAACAACGAGGACTACGTGTGGAAGCTCGCCGACGGCACCAAGACCCCGGACGACCAGACGCAGGACTGGGTCATCAACCCCAAGGCGGCCACGATCGACATCGCCGATCGCACCATGACCTACCTCGACGCCGAGCCCACCCCGGGTTACCGCATCGAGGGTCGCGTGAACACGGACGCGCGCAAGGACGTCGACAACAAGGTCCTGGAGCCGGTGAGCGTCAAGCGCACGGAGGGCGTCAACGCCGGCAGCTACCGCTACACCGTCGACGACTATCCTGCCTCCACCAACTACGACTCCTCCCAGTTCACGGCCGAGAGCGCGTATGGCACCCTGACCATCTCGCCCAAGAACCTGGCTGACGCCGACGTCAAGATGCACGCGGAGAAGGATACCTACACCTTCACGGGCGTTCCCATCATCCTGGACACCCCGTACGTGACGGCCTCCGTCGTCTCCGGCTACGAGTACGGCGACGCGGGCATGACTGCCACGCCTGTGGAGGAGAAGGTCACCGCAGTGGTGCCTGCCGCAGACTACGAGCTCGTGTACTACCGCCGCTCTGACGAGGGCGAGG
>CAJOGH010000062.1 GCA_905233865.1 uncultured Atopobiaceae bacterium | reverse complement strand
GTTGATGAGCATCTTGCTCGGCACGACCGTGGGCACCTGGGACGCCGCCTGGATGGTCCACGTGAAGCTAGGCGCCACATAGCTGCTCAGGATGCAGTTGAAGCGGTCGTAGTCGAAGGTGACCGTGGAGGTCTGCTCGCCGGCGACGACGCGCGTGTTGTTCTGGAGCGTGTAGCTAAAGCCGTCCTCGTTCGTGAGGCCCGCGATCGTCGCGGTGTGCTCTTTCCCGTTGTACGTGACGCTCGTGCTGTCCTCGCCGTCGAGCTTCCACTGGGCCTTGGACGTGTCGATGAGCTTGCGGGCCACGGTGATGTCGGTGATCTGGTCAGCACAGCCGTCATAGACCGCGTAGGCGACGGTGTCGCCATAGGTCAGGCAGCCGACAGGTGCGCCGTACTCGGCAAAGATCTTCGGGAATTCTGCCTTGGCGGCCTCCTTGTTGTACCCCCACGCCTTGTAGAAGTTGATCCAGTCGCCATCGTCGCCCATGGACTTGGCGCGCTGGAACGTCTCGTAGTCAGCCGCGTACACGATGTCCACGGCAGAGAGCGGCAGCTGAACGTCGCCGGAGGACTTGTGGGCCGTGACCTTGATGCCGTCCTTGAGGAGGTGGTCGTAGGCCGTGTAGTCCTTGGTGACCAGGGAACCGCTGACGTCGATGGACTCGGTCGCGTTGGTGTTCACGTTGACGTCGACGGTGGTCGACATGTTGGCGTAGGTGACCGTGAGCGTCTGCTTGCCCAGCTTGCCTGGGACAAAGCCCGTGACCTCGACGGCGTCGGTCAGGCCGCTTACCGTGGTCTTGAGGCCGTTTACGTCTTCGGCCACGACGATGATGGTGGAGAGGTCGAGTTCCTCGTTGATGCCGTAGATCTTCTTGGTGGCCTTTGCGTCAATCGACTTGATCTCGGGTGCCACCACGGTAAAGGTGTGCGTGGCGATGGAGCCCTGGTAGTACTCGGTGCGGTCGATAGTCGCGCGCACGTTGAAGGTGCCCAGTGACGACGGCGCCGTGTCAGACCAGCTGGTGCCCACGGCCGTGGACTTGTACTCGATCCTGGGCTTGACGTCCGTGAACTCGTCAGCGAGCGACCAGGTCGCACTGAACTCTATGGGGTTGAGCGAGTCGCCCAGGACGAAGGTCTCCTGGGGGTTGATAAACTCGACCGTCGTGCCAATGCGCCTGATGACCAGTGACGTGGAGGCCTTTCCGCCATACAGGTCGGTGGCCGTCACCACGATCTTGCCCTCATCGGCATACTTCTTGGGCGTGCCCTGGACAGTGCCGACAGAGGTGTCAAACGTGAGGCCGTAGTCCTCCGCGAGCTTGGCAATGGTCTGGTCGGCCTCGACTCCCTGGATAACAACCTCGCAGCTGGCAATGTCGCCAACGAGCGTGGGCGAGACAGTCGCCTCGGTGTTGGTGGTGAGCGTGGCGTAGGTAATCGACGGCGGAGTGTACTTGGCAGCGCTGGTGGGCAGCGTGACGTAGGCCGCGTGGTTCTCCGTGGCCACGAGACGCGTGACATAGTACACGGGGCCGGCATCCGGCTGCTGGGTAAAGGTGTTGTTGGGCGTCCAGGCAAAGGCCGCTGGATCGCCGTCAATCAGGTCGGCGGGGACCGCCGCGTACTCAAAGCGGTCGCCCTCGGACAGCGGCTGGTCATCCTGCGTGTGAGGCGTGACCGTCACCGTCGCGACCGACGTCTCTGGGTTGGTAGACACGGCGAGCGAGGGCGTGGCCAGGTCCGGGCCGTCAACGCCGGGCTCGTAGGCGCGCGTGTTCCACCAGTAGCCGTAGAGCGTGGTGAGCGTGCCGTCGTACGTCTTGCCCGCGGGCAGCGCAACGCTGCCATCCGCGTTGAAGTACTTGGTGCCCATTCCCTTGGGCTCCGAGTAGTAGCCAGCAAAGAGGAAGCCCTCGCGCGTCGGCGTCGGAGGCGTGACGGCCGCGAACTCCTGGCCGATAAGAGCCTGCGTCATGCCAGCGTCAGCATAGCCCGCGTTGTCGAGCGTGAGATCGATGGTAGAGAGCGAGCCGAACGAGGGGTACCCGTCGTTGACGCTCAGGTCGCGCGTCCACGGACCACCGTTCTTGTTGTTGTTGAGCTTGTACGCCGTCACGGGCAGCCTAAACTGCTCGGCCGTGAGCGGGGTGCCGTAGCTGGCGTCCTTGATGCTCGAGGTGGGCACCTTCTGAGCGTCGTAGTAGCTGTTGGAGACCGCAGGCTTGCGATCGTTGACAACGGCCGTGAGCGCGTACTTGGTTCCGGTTGCTGAGAGCGTGCCCGCAAAGTAGCAGTCCGTGATGTGCGTGTAGCCCGTGCCGCTCTTGTTCCACTGGTTCATGCCCACGAGACCCGCTGCCGTGCCCTTGCCGTTGACGGCACAGGTGGCAAAGCAGTCCTCGAGGTACAGGTGGCGCGCGGTCCAGATGGCGCCGACCATGCCGCCCACGTGCATACTGCTGTTGGGCGAGTTGACCGAGCCACCCTCGACGGAGCAGTGCTTGATGAGGTTGGGGTTGTTGGCCGTGTCGGTCGAGCCGTTGTTGAGCTCGCCCAGGATGGTGCCGATACGACCGTCCTTGGTGTCCTTGACCGTGCAGTCAACGCAGTGGACGTCCTCGATGAGCAGGCGGCTCGTGGTGCTGCCAAACCAGCCAACGACGATGGCGCAGTAGGAGTTTGCCGTGACCGAGCAGTCGCGGAAGGTGAGGTTCCTGATGGTCAGGGCACCGGCGTTGGCGCGACCGACAAAGCCGACGTTCTGAGTGCCCGTGGCCACCATGTTGGAGATGGTGTGCCCGTTGCCGTCGATGGTGCCCGTCATGTAGTTGACGATCGTGGTCCACGGCAGGGCGCTGTCGCTGTTGGTGTACGCGGCACCCTGGAGGTCAATGTCGTTCACGAGCCTGCAGTTGCGGCTCTTGCCGGACCACACGCCCGTCAGGCCGGTGTTGAGGACATAGGCGTACCACGCGAGCTGCTCGGGCGTCTCAATCTGCCAGCCGCCCTCGGTGCTGCTGTAGGCAGGCCAGTGGATGCCGTTCCAGTCGCCCGTCTCGCCCACGTTGTACACAAAGCGTCCGATGTCGCCCCAGTTGGCGGCCATGACCCACTGGGCATAGAGGGTGACGCTTTCATCCTTCTTGTCCCACAGGTGCGCGCTCTTGCACTCGGCGTCGTAGTAGCGCGTTCCGCCCGTCGGCGCGTCATAGTAGCCCATGAACACGTAGCCGCTAAGCGCCGGCACGGCCATGCCGTCCGTGGGCATGGGGCGTGCGTAGCTGGCCGTGACCGGGTCGGCGGGCACGCCCGTCGGGTCCACGGAACCCGGCCTGTTGGCATCAAAGGTGACGGTCGTGGACCCCGTGAGCCCCGCGGGAATGGCAAGCTCGCCCAGGGTCGGGAGGCTCGTGCCGTCCGTCGACCAAGGCTGCGTGGTGCCGCCGTTGAGCGCGAAGGTGACGTCGAACGTCTTGAGATCCTCGAGCGTCGTGGGGTTGACACCAGCGGTGCCACGGTCCGCTGCGATGATCTCGTCGATGCCCGCGCCACGCCTCTCGACGTTGTCCGTGGCAAAGTAACTGTCAGTGATCTGGGTGACATAGGCGGGGTTGCCGATGCCGTAGATGGGCGACGTGGTGCTCTCGCTCTCGATGGAGCCACCAAAGTAGGAGTTGGCCACATGGACCTGGCCGTAGTTGGCCAGGGAGGCCGTCGGCCCCACGAGGCCGGCCATGCTGCCCGTGCCCTTGAGCGCGGTCGTCGAGCGGCAGGCGGTCACCGTCAGCGTGGGGTTGCCGACGGCGCTCAGCCGGCCGACAAGAGACGCAACGTCATTGTTGATGGCGCCCTCGACGGTGCCACCGACCACCTCGCACTTGTTGATCGAGTGGAGGTAGTTAGCCTCGATGCTGCCCACGAGGCCAGAGGTGCGGAAGGCGCCCTTGACATCGGGCGTGTTGACCACGACGCGGTCAAGCTCGAGCTTGCCGCCCACAAGGCCCACGAGGGAACCGGTGGCCGAGCCCGCGCCAGAGACAGAGGGCTCAAAGAGCGTGAGGTTCTCGACGCTGAGCGCGCCGCTCGTGTTTGCTATGAGGCCCGCGTTGCCCGCCGTGACGACATTCATGTTGGCAATGGCACGGGAGTTGCCGTAGATAGACCCCGTGTAGTTGGCAAAGGGCACCCAGGTATAGACGGAGAGGTCAACGTCACCAGAAAGGGCGAAGTTCATGGTCTGGTTGCCCGTCAGCAGGCCATTGTTGGCAAGGTAGGCAACGTACGCCAGCTGGTAGGCCGACCCGACCTCCCAGGCGCTCACCTCGCCGTCGGTCGTGAGCATGTAATAGGTCTTGCCCGAGACAGCCTCGGTATCGGTGGTCAAAACATAGTTGCCATCGCTAAGCTCGTACCAGCCTTCGTCGGCGGGATTGTAGTTGTTGGTGTCAATGGGCTCGTATGTGACGTCATCGCCATCAACAACCTGGTGATAGTAGGTCTTGCCACCTTGGATCGTGGTGTCAGAGGTCAGGACATACTCACTGCCCTGCTTCTCGTACCAGCCCTGGTCAACGGGGCGTCGACCCTCGTTGCTCTTCTCGTAATAATCCTTGTACTTGGTGACGATGTAGCCGCCGACGTCCTCGGTGCTCACGACAGCCGGCTCCGTGTCGGTGGTCGCCACATACACGCCGTCCCTGAGCTCGTACAGATGTGCCTCGGCTGGGTTCTGCTGGGAGTAGCCATGCGAGAGGAACCACAGCTGCAGGTTGGTAATGCGCGTGTACACAGCCTCCGTTCCACCCGTCTTGCTGTACGTACCGTCGATGGTGTAGGCCTGCGTGGTCGTGTACTCAGGAAGTGGGCCAAAGGTGGCGCCGAGCAGGTCACGTGTGGCCTGGGTGGTCGCGTTCTTGTAGCCGTGGTACATGCCGCTGGCGACCTCGGCCCAGGTGGTGCAGGAGTTCATGTACTGGGCCGGAGTGAACGAGCCCAGGATCGGGAAGCCCTTGTTTGCTGGCTCGGCACCGTCATCGACGGTCCAGGCTCCCTCGAAGCTCTTGCCGTTGAGGTCAAAGACGCCCTTCGCGCCCTTGAGCGTCGCCTGCGCAACACCGGTGGAGCCATCGGCCGTGAGCGTCGTGCCCGCAAGCGCCGTGGCGTCGTAGTAGGAGTTGGTGACCGTGAAGCGGTCCTTGCGCGACACGGGATAGCGGGTCGTGCCCTCGAGCGAGCCGGTAAAGTAGCTGTTCGTCACCGTGCCCGTGGCGGTGTAGTTGGACTCCGAGTAGGTCTGGCCATTGACGCCGCCCACACTGCCCGCGTTCTTAATGGTGGCGCGGACGCCGCAGTTGGAGATGGCGAGCTTGGGTGCGTGGCCCGAGGTGGTGGCATAGCACATGCCCATGATGCCACCCGTGTTATAGCTGGCGCCTGAGGACACCGTGCCACCAACAAAGAGGCAGCGGTCAAAGGTGTAGGTGTCGCCGTCACCGCGGAGCTCGCCGGCGATGCCGCCGCAGCCCTCACCAGAGGTACCAGAGCCAGTGGTAGCGACCGTGGAGTCGAACACCTGGATGTTGGTCATTGTCACCGAGGAGCTGGGGGCGTAGCCCAGGACCGTGCCGTTGCGGTTGGCCGTGACGCTCACGTAGCAGTTCCTCATGGTGAGGTCCTTGAACGTGACCATGTTGTCACCATCGTCGACGGCCGTGCTCACAAGGCCGCGCTGACTGGAGCCGGTCACGTACATGTTCGAGATGGTGTGGCCCGCGCCGTCGAACGTGCCGCCAAAGCCGACGATGGGTGACCACAGGAGCTCATTGTCC
>CAJOGH010000061.1 GCA_905233865.1 uncultured Atopobiaceae bacterium | reverse complement strand
GTCGACGCAGGGGCACTTTGACGCAGGCGACGTGGTTGACGTCCGCTCGTCCGCCGGGACCCTCGTCGCACGCGGCAGGGTGCGCTATGGTAGTGAGGAGCTCGAGCGCGTGCGCGGGCTCAGGCTCGACGTCATCGCGCGGTTCTTTCCCGACCGCGTGGGCGAGCCGTGCATCCACAGGGACGAGCTTCTCGTCTTCTAAGATTGGGGGACACGATGTCCGAGGCACTAGACAGGGCGCGTGCGGCACACGAGGCCGCGGCAGCGCTTGGTCGCACGACCGACTCTCAGCGCACGGCCGCGGTGGTTGCCGCTGCCGACGCCATCCAGGCTGCCACGCCCGCCATCCTTGAGGCCAACGCGCGCGACGTTGAGCGCGGGCGCGCTGCGGGACTTCCCGAACCGCTCATCGACCGCCTGCTGCTCACGGAGGAGCGACTGCGTGACATCGCGGCCTCCATGCGTGAGGTCGCCGCCCTTCCCGACCCGCTGGGTCGTGTCGTCGAGGGCCGCACCCTTGCCAGCGGTGTGCGCATGGAGCGCCTGACTGTGCCTTTGGGCGTCGTCGCCATGATCTACGAGGCGCGTCCCAACGTGACGGCCGACGCCATTGCGCTCACCCTTCGCAGTGGCAATGCCGTGGTGCTCCGTGGTGGCACGGCCGCCCATGACTCGTGTGTGGCCATAGCCGACGCGGCGCGTGAGGGTGTTGCCAAGGCGGGGCTGGACCCCGAGACCATTCAGCTCATCACGAGCGAGGACCGCGCCGAGACCGTCGAGCTCATGCACGCGACCGGCCTGGTGGACGTCCTCATCCCGCGTGGCGGCGCGTCGCTCATCCAGACCTGCGTGCGCGAGTCCAAGGTGCCGGTCATCGAGACGGGCGTGGGCAACTGCCACGTCTACCTTGAGCGCACGGCCGACGTTGCCATGGCGCGCGACATCGTCATCAACGCCAAGACCCAGCGCCCCGGCGTCTGCAACGCCGCCGAGTCGTTGCTCGTCGATGCCTGTGCGGCTGACGAGCTGCTGCCCGACGTTCTCGTGGCTCTGCACGAGGCGGGCGTCGAGCTGGTGGGCGACGAGGCCTGTCGTGCGGTCGCGCAGCGTGCTGGTGTCCCCATGGGCGAGGCCACGGCCGAAGACTGGGGCACGGAGTATCTGGACCTCAAGATGAGCGTGCATGCCGTGGACGACGTCGACGAAGCGATCGCCCATATCAATCGTTATGGCACGGGACACTCCGAGTGCATCGTCACGAGCGACCTGGCCGCCTCCGAGCGCTTCCTGGCCGGCGTGAACGCCGCGGCGGTCTACGCCAACGCGAGCACCCGCTTTACCGACGGAGGCGTCTTTGGCCTGGGCTGCGAGATTGGCATCTCAACTCAAAAGCTGCATGTGCGCGGCCCCATGGGCATCGACGCGCTCACGAGCACCAAGTACGTGCTGCGTGGCGACGGGCAGGTCCGCTAGATGGCAGCTCCCAATCCAGACACCCTGGGCGACCTGCCGCGCTTAGGTCAGGACGAGGGGCGCACCTATCGCCTGGGCATCATGGGCGGCACCTTTGATCCCATTCACAACGGACACCTCGTGGCTGCGGACCAGGCGCGCTGCGACCTTGGCCTGGACACCGTCGTGTTCATGCCTGCGGGACGCCCCGTGTTCAAGGAGGGCAAGGTTGTGAGCTCGCCCTCCGATCGCTATGCCATGACGCTGCTTGCCACCGCGGCCAATCCCAACTTTGCCGTCTCGCGCATGGAGGTGGAGCGCGAGGGTCTGACCTATACGGCTGACACTCTCGAGCGCCTGAGGGAGCTTTATCCCGACAACGTCGAGCTGTACTTCATAACGGGTGCCGACGCGGTTCTGGACATTGTGAGCTGGCATAACGCTGAGCGCATAGCGGACCTGGCTACCATCGTCGCCGCAACGCGCCCGGGTTACAACCTGGACCATGTCGTTGACAAGATCGGGTCTTCGGGGATCGACTTCGACGTCATCTACCTTGAGGTGCCCGCGCTTGCCATCTCCTCCAGCTATCTGCGTGACCGTGTGCGTGCCGGGCAGTCTCTGCTCTACCTCACTGATGATGCCGTCGTGGGCTACATTGCCAAGCGCGGCCTGTACACGGGTGATGCGGATGCGTGATCTCATTGAGCGTATGGAGGCCGATGTTCGGGTGCAGCTCGCACCCAAGCCACGGCGTCTCGCGCACTCTCTCTCCGTTGCGGACGAGTCCGTGCGCCTGGCTCGTGTCTACGGCGTCGACGAGGACTGCGCTCGTATGGCAGGGCTCGTTCACGACTGGTACAAGGTGCTGGACGGTCCCGCCACCGTTGCGCTCGCCCGTGAGCGTGGGATAGACATGGGTGTGGACCTCGATCTCGTGGAGCCATTGCTTCACGGAATCCTTGCCGCTCATGACCTGCCCGCGCGCTATCCGGACGCACCCGCGTGCGTGTGGCAGGCAGTCGAGCGACATACCACGGCACACGCTCACATGAGCCCGCTTGACATGGTCGTTTTTGTGGCCGACGGCATCGAGCCCGGCCGCAAGAGCTATCCCGCCCTTGAGAACCTGCGCGCCATGGTGGGAAGCGCCCCCTTGGACGACCTCTTTTGGGTGTCGTTCACGAGCGGCGTCCAGTACGTCATCGCCACGGAGCGCTATCTGTACCCTGGTACCATAGACATATACAATGCGCTCGCCCTTGAGCGCGCCAACAGTTAGGAGACAAGAGCCTATGGCAGCAACCCCTCTGGAGCTCGCACGCGCGGCCGCGATGGCCGCGGACAGCAAGAAGGCCGAGGACCTCGTGGTCATCGACCTTTCGCAGGACAGCGACGTCTGCGACTACTTTGTCATCTGCACGGCGGCCAATGCCCGTATGGCCGATGCGATCGTGGACGAGGTGGAGGAGAAGCTCCGGGTCAACTATGGCGAGCGCCCGCTCTCCAGCGAGGGCCGTGCCGACGGCGCCTGGATTCTCATGGACTATGGCGCGCTTGTGGTTCACGTCTTCCAGCCCGAGTCGCGCGAGTTCTATCGTCTTGACAACCTCTGGGGCGACGCGCCCCGCGTGGAGCTCTAGGCGAGGTCCTCGAGGATCTCGTCCCACGCCGTCGCACTCGTCTGCACCTCGGGCGTGCTCGTCATGGCGGATCCCGTTCGCGATGCCTGTATGGGCACTTGGAGCCGCACGGGCAGGGGCGCCGCGTCTATGAGCTCTTGCAAGAGGTCGATCTTGATGCACCTGCGTCTCAGGTCGTTGTAGCCCATGAGCGATGACAGCCGGGATGCTATCGAAAAGACCGTCTGTGTGTTGCCCAGACACGGCGACGTGGCGTACAGGACCTTCCAGCCCTCCTCGCCGGTCGTGTCAAACCAGCTCATCTGTCCCATGGTCGCCACGGTCAGCGGGTGCTCCGTGTCGGTGACCACGAGGGCTACGCGCGTCTTGGGCCATGAGAGGCCATAGGACTTCACCTGTTGGTCCGAGGAGCGGACGAGCGGGCAGTCCCTTGGCGAGACGCTTGCCTGCGGAAGACCCAGGGACCCGTAGCGATAGGGGAGGCAGAAAAGCTGGTAGAGCCAAATGGTCTCATTGTCGGGTGCCCCGTCTGCCACGTAGGGAAGCACTTTGCGCAAGAGTGGCAGGCCCTGTGCGAACTTGAGCTGGGCCACCGTGCCCTGAAGGCGGCTCGCGCTCGTAAGTGGGCCTTGGTCACACTTGGGAGCCGCGCTCTGTGTGCCGCACACCCTCATGCAAGTGCGCATGGCGGCGAGTTCGACCGCCCGTGGCCCTGCTTCGCTGGGCATCGAGGGACAGTCAGACATGTGCCGCCCCAGGGTTGCTATGGACATCTCGGGTGACGTCACGACGACCCTGGGGGTCACGTGCACCAGACCGTCGCTTGGCATCTGCCCCGAGTAAAGGTGGTGTACCCTCGTCAGGTTTGTCCGGACCTTGCGCTTGTCGTCAATTAGAAGGTGGATGGGCCTGCCAGCGCGACCGGACCTTGGCACCTGGTCATCAAGCCGCCGCTCAAGTTCTTGTGCCCAGGCAATTGCTTGCCTCGTGGGTTCTACCAGGCACGACCTGCCATGACGTTCCCAAAAGTCCAAGGCGGTGGGGCCGCATATGACGTATGGGCGGTGTGAGGTCGACTCTGGCTTCATGGCTCCCCCTTCGATTCTTATATACCTGTCATACCACAACGCGACGCCGCATCACTCTGTTGGTGCAAACAGATTTCGAACAATCCCCGCTAGCGCTCGAGAGGCAGGCTTCCGGGAATCGCGAGCGGCATGCGGGAGGCAAAGACAACCACGTTGTCCACGGCGCGCGGGCGCGTCATGTTCATGGGCAGCGCGCATACGTGCTCAAAGACGTCGCCCAGAGCGTGCGCGACATCATCGAGCGCCTGCGCACGACGGCCGCTCAGGGCGCTCACGACGTTCGCCGCAAGTATGCTCTTGTCGCCCAGGCAGGCTCGCATGTCCTTGACGTGCTGGGGAGCAAAGAGGCCTTCGTCCGCCTGGCTGCCCACGAAGGCGTCGACGAGCAGGGCGTCAAAGGTATCGTCGCAGGAGGCAAGGAAGTCCTGTCCGGTCATGGTGCGGACGTCTATGGGGTGCGTCGCAAAGCGACGCTCGGCCTCGTCCAGGAAGAACTCGCTGCGCGCCAGCTCCACCAAGGCCGACTCTGGCTCCACGACGGTGAGGCGTATGCCTGGCCAGCGCACGAGCGCGTGCTTGGGCCAGCTGAAGCAGCCGCCGCCTATCATGGCCACGTGCGGTGCCTCGGGCACGTCACGGAGCGCCAGGTCAAAGAGGGACAGGTACTCAAAGGGGAGGTCAAAGCGGCGCTCGTCCAGGTAGGTGGCGCTCTGCTCGGCACCACCCACGCGCAGGACCCGCAGGCGCGCGCCCGTCTCATCCGTGGTCTCGCTGACCCAGCCCGTCCCCGCATACAGTCCGTGGACGTGGTGGGGAAGGCCGCTCAGGCCCTCTCGTATACGGTCGGCCATGCCGTGTGCCATGCGAACCTCCTTGGGGCTACAATGAGCCTACACCAAGCCGCGCCCTGCGCGCATACCAAAGGAGCTCACATGCCTGCTGCCACCGACGCCCGCGTTGCCATCCTGCTTGCCCCCGGCCTCGAGGAGTGCGAGGCCCTCGTGGTTCGCGACGTCCTCTGGCGTGCGGGCATCTCGTCCACGACGATCTCCATCACGGACTCGCTTGCCGTCACGTCGTCGCATGACGTGACCATCGTGGCCGATGCCACCCTTGACGAGGTCAACATTCGCGACTTTGACCTGCTGTTCCTGCCCGGTGGCATGCCCGGCACCAAGAACCTTGAGGCCAGCGCCGACGTCAAGGACGCCATCCAGATGTTTGCCGAGGAGGGCAAGTGGGTGGCTGCCATCTGCGCCGCGCCGTCCATCCTCGCGCACATGGGGCTGCTTCGTGGCCTCTTTGCCACGGCCAACCCCAACTTCCAGGCCGATGTCGTGGCGGGTGGCGGCGAGCTGTCGCAGGACGGGGTCGTGGTCACGCCGACGGTGCAGGGCGGCGGCTACATCACGGGCCAGGGCCTGGGCGTGGCGCTCGACTTTGGGTATGCGCTTGTCGACCGCATCCTGGGTGCGGGCTCCTCCGACTCGCTCAAAGAGGGCATCGTCGACCTGCGCTAGGTGCGGTGCCGTGCGCACGCCTTGCACGTTTTGACATCCCAGCCTGGTAATGTTTAATGCAATCTGAATGCCGTGTCTGCGACCTCTCATTAAAAGACCAGGTCAGCGCTTCTTAGCTCTTATCGCCATGCCGAGAAGAGCATAAAGTATGCAAGCAACTACCAGGCTGGCATGTCATTTCTGCCACCTTCTCGCCGC
>CAJOGH010000060.1 GCA_905233865.1 uncultured Atopobiaceae bacterium | reverse complement strand
GCCCTCCACGGCCGGCACGCACGACGGCGTGGTGATCATGGCCTTGAGCGGCGTGTTCCGGGCGCCCTCGAACATGGCCCACACGCCCTCGAGCCCACAGACGTTGGCAATCTCGTGCGGGTCGGCATAGACGCCCACCGTGCCGTGCGGGATGGTCGCGCGCGCGAACTCGCTCACGCCCACCATGGCGCTCTCTATATGGATGTGGCCGTCCAAGAAGCACGGCGTGGCGTACTTGCCACACCCGTCCACGACCTTGGTGTCCGGCCCGATGCAGTGCTCGGCGGTATGCCCGCCCGTGCCCACGTAGGCAATGCGCCCGCAGCTCACAGCAATGTCAGAGCCCTCCAGAACCTCATGGGTGGTCACGCTCACCAGACGCACGTTCCTGATGACCAGGTCGGCAGGCTCGTTGCCAAGCGCAACCTGCACCAGTTTCCCGTTGCACTCACTCAGAGGCACCTTGCAAAAGCTGTTGACCATGCTGCTCCTCACGCCGCGGTTTCTATGCCATAGGATAGCGCACGCCACGCACACAAAGAGGGGGCCGCAGCTGCTCTGCCACGACCCCCTCACAGGTTGCTATGGGCGCGTCCGAAGACGCAGACAGAAGGCCTAGCCCTCTATGTAGTGGGCGCACTCACGGGCGGCGTCGCGCTCGTCCTCGCCCTCACTCACTACCGTGACGATGTCGCCCTTGCGAATGAACGCCTTCGTGATGTCCAGGGGATTCTTTGCGTCAAAGGTGCCTCGACGCGTGCGCAGGCTCACCCGTGCGTCAAAGCCGCGCGCCACGCGCACGAGCTCGACGGCCGCAAGCAGGTGCAGCCCGTGAAGCAAACCACACCTCACATCCCTATAGACCATGCAACGAACACTCCTTCCGGTAGCACTAGACCTTCGCGTATACGTCCAAAGTAAAACGCTATAGCACGGGCGCGACGAGAGCAAAGGCCTTTCGGTCAAGTGCCGCAATCAGCCCTACGAACGGTTCTTACGGTAGTAGTCGATAAGAGCCTGCGTTGAGGCGTCCTGCTGCGCAAGCGCCGCGTCGTCATGGAACGCAGGGGTGATCTGCTTGGCAAGCTGCTTGCCCAGCTCGACGCCCCACTGGTCATAGGAGTCCAGGCCCCAGACGGTGCCCTCCACAAAGGTGATGTGCTCGTAGAGCGCGATGAGCTCGCCCAGCGCGTGGGGCGTGAGCTCCTTGCCAAAGATGGAGGTAGTGGGACGGTTGCCGTCAAAGACGCGGGCAGGCACCATCCACTCGGGCGTGCCCTCGGCACGGACCTCGTCGGCCGTCTTGCCAAAGGCGAGCGCCTTGGTCTGGGCCAGGAAGTTGCCCAGGAACAGCTCGTGGACGTCCTGGTCGCCGTCGCGCGTGGGGTGGGCGGTGTTGGCAAAGGCGATGAAGTCCGCGGGGATCATGCGGGTGCCCTGGTGGATGAGCTGGTAGAAGGCGTGCTGGCCGTTGGTGCCCGGCTCGCCCCAGAAGATCTCGCCCGTGGCGCAGGTGACAGGGGTGCCGTCCCAGCGCACGCTCTTGCCGTTGGACTCCATGGTCAGCTGCTGCAGGTACGCGGGGAAGCGGTGCAGGTACTGGCTGTAGGGAAGCACGGCGTGCGAGCCGGCGCCAAAGAAGTTGACGTACCAGACGTTGAGCAGGCCCATGAGGGCGACGACGTTCTCCTCAAGGGGCTTGGAGACAAAGAGCTCGTCGATCTCGCGGAAGCCGGCCAGGAAGTCCTCAAAGGCGTCCGGGCCCAGGGCGATGATGAGCGACAGGCCCACGGCGGAGTCGACGGAGTAGCGGCCGCCGACCCAGGACCAGAAGCCAAAGGCATTGGCGGGGTCGATGCCAAAGTCGGCAACGAGGTCCAGGGCGGTGGACACGGCCACGAAGTGCTTGGACACGGCGTCGGCGGCAGCCTCGGGCGTGCCGTCGATGGCGCCGGACTCACGCAGGCTGTCCAGCAGCCAGGTGCGGGCGCCGCGCGCGTTGGTCAGGGTCTCAAGCGTGGTGAAGGTCTTGGACACGATGATGACCAGCGTGGTCTCGGGGTCCAGGCACGCGGTCTTCTCGGCCAGGTCGACCGGGTCGATGTTTGACACGTAGGTGCAGTCGATGCCCGCGTCGGCGTAGGGCTTGAGCGCCTCGTAGACCATGACCGGGCCCAGGTCGGAGCCACCGATGCCGATGGACAGGACGTGCTCGATGCGCTTGCCCGTTACGCCGCGCCACTCGCCGTTGCGCACACGGCCGGCAAAGTCGTACATGCGGTCCAGGACCTCGCGGACGTCGGCCACGGCGTCCTGGCCGTCGACCATGAGCTGGCCAGCCTGGGAGGCGGAGCGACGGAGCGCGGTGTGCAGGACGGCGCGGTCCTCGGTGGTGTTGATGTGCTCGCCGGCAAACATGGCGTCGCGACGGGCCTCCAGGCCCACGGCGCGGCCGAGGTCGGCAAGCAGCTTGACGGTGGTGCCGTCGATCAGGTTCTTGGACAGGTCGATGTGGAGGTCAGAGGTGTCAAACGACAGGTCCTCCACGCGGTTTGCGTCCTCGTCAAACCAACGCTTGAGGCTGATGCCCTGGGCCTCCAGCGTGTCGCGGTGCTCCTGGAGCGCCTTCCACTCGGGCGTCGCGGTAGCGTCGATGGGTGCTTCAAATTGAGCCATGAGATTCCCTTCCTCCAAGCTCGTGCACAGACGGAATAAGAATACCGCTAGTACGGCTCGCCCATGGGCGGGATGCGCTTGAGGTAGGCCCATGACCGTTGTTTCTCCGCATCGGAGGCCAGCGAGTCCTCAAAGTTGCCAACATTGAGCACGCGCATGCCCAGCACATGGGACACCAGGCCCTCGGTGAGCATGGCCTCGTCAAACGAGGGCAGAGCGGCGAGCTCATCGGCATAGGCCTCGCGGAAGGCGTTGGCAGCGTCATCGTCCAGGACGACGACGGTGGCGGGGTCCAGGCCCGTGACGGCCTCGCGAAGCAGGCGCGGCTCCAGCGGCGTGCCGTCAACGCGGCAGCAGGCAAGGCCCGCCCAGTCCTCGGGGGCATAGCCCAGCGCGGCCAGGGCGGCGCGCAGCGCCTTGCCGTCCGCCCCGGTCAAGAGGCTCGCAGGCGCCTGGCTCTTGTCGACCTCCGAAAGACGGCCCTTGACCAAGAGCACGCTCGCGCACGCGTTGCCACACGCCCACACGCCGCGCTCGGCGAGTCCCTCCAGCTGAGCGCCCACGTGCGCCGCGATGTCGTCCCTCAAGTCCTGTCCTGCCATGCGACCCCTTCCCGCTCGTTTTGCACCATTAACGGTACCACCGCGGCGCGGGTGATTGGAAGGCGCGCGGGGTGGGTAAAAGTGCCGTAACGTAAAAGCAGCGGACCGCCCGGCCCGCACGCACAAAGGAGAAGCAATGGCAGCCAACGACATCACCGCGCCGGAGTTTGACGGCATCATCGCCAACTCGGACAAACCTGTCCTCGTGGACTTCTGGGCGTCCTGGTGCGGCCCCTGCCGCGCCCTGGGCCCCGTGGTCGAGGAGATCGCCGACGAGCTGAGCGACAAGATGGTCCTGTTCAAGTGCAATGTCGACGACGAGCAGGAGGTCGCGGCCAGGTTCAACATCGTGTCCATCCCCACGCTCATCCTGTTCAAGGACGGCAAGCCGGTTCACACGATGGTGGGCAACTCGCCCAAGGCGGCCCTCAAGGCCGAGCTGGAGGCCAACCTGTAAGGCTTAGGGCCCCTCACATACGCGCGACTACTTGGCCGCGTCTCCCAAGCGTTCGCGTTCGGGGGGCGTGGCCAAAATCATGGGCGCGATGAGCTTGCAGTAGATGGCCAGCCACGCCATGGCCACAAGGAAGCCCGCAAGCACGTCGGAGGCGTAGTGGACGCCCAGGTACACGCGGCTCACGCCCACCATGACCACGGCGCTGGCAATCATGAGGCAGTAGAACCAACGCTCGATGGTGTTGCGCTCGTAGCGCCAGACCAGCCAGGCAAGAAAGCCGTAGAACGCCATGGACACCATGGAGTGACCCGACGGGAACGAGTAGCCCGTCTCGGCGATGAGGCGGTAGCCCTCGGGGCGCGGGCGCTGGATGAACTCCTTGATGAGCGTGTTGATGGCCACGATGGCCACCAGGTTGACAAGAGCACACACCGCCGGACGTCTCCCGGGCGCGAAGGCGCCGATGACCACGAGCATGGCGAGGATGACGACGCCCGAGCACAGGGCGGTGAACGACTCCATGAACGGGGTCAGCCACGCGTGGCGCAGGCGCACGACAACGACGTAGTAGGCCATGTTGTCAAAGCGGGCGATGTCGCCGCCCAGAACCTCCGTGAGCACGAAGGCAAAGGCCAGGACGCAGACGACGGGAATGAGGATCCAGCCGTTGCGGCGCAGCAGGCGCGCAAAGCCGCCGCCGACCTCGCGGGCCTTGGCGTGCTTGGGCGCCGGGCGCTCGTTGCGAGGGGCCTCGTCGCTCATGACTCCCCCAACTGGATGATGTCGGCGCTTACTAGGCGGCCGCCCTCGCCCACGATGACGCGCGCCATGGTGGGGCCCATGGTGGTACGCGGGAAGGTGGGGCTGCCGGGGTTGAGCACGATGCGGCCGCGACGCTCCTCCACGTAGGGCTTGTGGGTGTGGCCGCACACGGCGACGTCGGCGCACTTGAGGTCGAGGTCCTCACGGTAGTGGGCCACCTGCCAGCGCGTGTCGCCGACCTCAAAGCGCACCAGGCGGCCGACCTCGGGCGGGTACTCGTAGCGGTAGTCGTTGTTGCCCAGGCAGCCCTGGAGCGGCGCAATGCCGCAGAGGTAGTTGTAGTCATCGAGCGAGCAGAAGTCGCCCGCGTGGACGATGAGGTCCGCGCCGGCAAGCTCCTCCAGGAGCTCGGGCGACAGGTAGCCGTGGGTGTCACTCACGATGTCGATACGCATGGTTGAGCCGGGCTCGGGTGCCGCGATGATCTTGGAGGGAACGCTCTTATCGCCGCCAAACATCGAGCCGAACATGACTATATCCCCAGGGCCCGCTTGAGCTGCACCACACGGCGGCGCGAGACGGATATCTTCTTGTCGGGGATGCCGTTGAGCCCCAGCTGCAGGATGCCGGAGGACACCACCTCGACGTCCTCGACGAACTCGAGGTTGACGATGTAGCCGCGGTGCACACGGAAGAAGCCGTGCGGCGACAGCTTGTTCTCCAGCTGCGCGAGCGAGGTGGTGGACAGGAAGCGGTCGGTGTCGGTGTAGATGCAGGAGTAGTCGTCCTTGGCCTCGATGTAGCGGATCTGGCCAATGGGAACGAGGACCTTGCGGCCGCCCTTCTCCACCGGGATGCGCTCCACGGCGTTGTGGGCGGGCGTCTGCGGGCGCACACGGCTGCTCACCTTGTCCAGGGCCTGCTCCAGGCGGGCCGTCTCCACGGGCTTGACCAGGTAGTCGACCGCGTTGACATCAAACGCCTTGACGGCGTACTCGCTGTAGGCCGTCACGAACACGACCGCGGGAGGGTTCTTGAGCTTGGAGAGCGCCTGCGCGAGCTCCATACCGGACGTCTTGGGCATCGAGATGTCCAAGAACATCACGTCTGGCTTGTTGTCCATGAGCTTCTCGATGGCGTCACGGACGCCCGTGGCCTCGGTAATCTCGTTTACGCGACCGCTGTCCTCAAGAAGGAACCGCAGCTCAGAGCGGGCAGGAGCCTCGTCATCGACGATCATCGCATTCATACTCAAAACCAAACCCTCCAACACAGGTAGCACTCGTGGCAGAGATGCCATAACAGTAGTTTAACCACTTTCGTGAGCGGCGCCCGCGAGACGAATTGTCACACAGGTGCCCTCCTCCGGTCGAGAGACAATGTCGACGCCCGAGCCGGAGCCGTAATAGCGCTGGACGCGCTCCGCCACGTTGCGCAGGGCACCTGCCATTGACCTGGATGTCCACCGGCTCGCCGGCCAGGAGGGAGCGGACCACGCTCTCGGACATGCCCACGCCGTCGTCAGCCACAGCCACCAGGACGTCCAGGCCATCGGTGACCACATGGATGTCTATGTGCAGAGCGCCCTCGTCACGCATGGCGTGGCGGACGGCGTTCTCCACGACGGGCTGGATGACAAAGGGCGGGATGGGCACCTTCTCGCAGCCCTCCTCCACGACCTCGCGCTCCACGATGCGTTCCTCGCCAAAGCGGGCGTGCTCAAAGGTGAGGTAGCGGCGCGTCTGGTCCAGCTCGCGCGCGATGCTGATGGCGGCGTCGGAGTTCTCCAGCGTCTGCCGATAAAAGCTCGCGAACTCGCGCAGCAGGAAGCGGGCGCGGTCGGGGTCGGTGCGCGTGAAGGCGGCGATGGTGTTGATGGTGTTAAAGAGGAAGTGGGGGTTGATCTGGGCCTGGAGCGCCTTGAGCTCCGCACGCGCCGTGAGCTCCGCCTGGCGGTCGAGCTCGTGGACGGACAGCTGCGTGGACAGCACCTCGCCCAGGCCGCGCGCGATGGTCACCTGCGTGTGGTTGACCTGGTTGCGGCGACGGTAGAAGAACTTGATGGCGCCCACGGCGCGGTCGCGCACGACCAGCGGGACCACGATGGCGGCGGGCATCACGTTGCGCCCGTCCTCCACGATGGCCTCGGTAAAGCGCAG
>CAJOGH010000059.1:528-6486 GCA_905233865.1 uncultured Atopobiaceae bacterium | reverse complement strand
GCCCGGTGAGGCAGATGCCGACAGGCGCAGGCGGCGGGAGGCGAGTATGTCTGAGGACCAAGCGCAGCGCAGGTCCGAGTTTCCCTAAAGGGACTAGCTCCGCGTCGGCGCAGCCTGCCGCCTGCGCCGAAGGCATCGGGTGCCGAACGCTCCTGGGCAACATGCCCAGCGGGCGACATCGGCGAGGAAGCCGGAGCCCCCTGCTCTTGTCGGCTGCTTATGCTTGATCGATTGCTCTACGCCAGGGCAATGCCGGAGCACCAGCCCCAGCGGACGGGCACGGAGGCACCGTAGTAGCTGATCCAGGAGTCAAGGCTCGAAGAGCGGATGTAGCCAATGTTATCCATGACGGTGCCGTTGCCCACGTAGAACCCGATGTGACCATAGATGGCACCCATGGACGTGTGAGGGTGCGTGGAGCACGCGACGATCATGCCGGGCTGGAGCTCCGAGCGGTCGGAGCTGTAGCACCAAGCAGCATACATGTCGTTGGCGTTGCCGCTGGGGTACCCCAGGCCGGCGGCCTGCATGACCTGGCTGATCCACATGGCGCACAGGCCCTGGCCGGGCGAGCCCACGGAGTTGCACGCGGCCAGCACGGCCTGCTGGGAGCCCGTGCCCGTGACCTCGGCACGAGCGCCAGACCTGGACACGCCACGCGACGAGGCCGCGGCGGCCGCGGCGGCGGCAAGCTCGGCGTCACGCTGCTCGACCAGGCTCTTGACCTGTGAGTCCAGGCTGCCCAGAAGCTCCTCGGCCTCGACCTGCTTGCCCTGCGTCTCCTGCATCTGCTGGGTCTGCTGGTCGTTGAGGGCCTTGAGCTCAGCCTGGCTCTCCTCCAGCTGGGACTTCTGGTCGGCGAGCTGCTGACGTGCCTGCTTGACGCTCTCGATCAGGGCGCTGTCGGACTCGCTGATCTTGTCGAGGTAGTAGATGTTGGAGACGAGCTCCTCAAAACTCGAGGAGGCAAAGAGGATGTCCAGGGCGTTCGTGCCGCCGGTCTTGTAGGCGCTCGTCACGCGCTTGCCCAGGCGACCCTTGCGCTTTTCGAGGTCAGCTTCCTTTTCCTCGATCTGCTTCTGCGTGTCGTCGATCTGGTGCTGGGTCTCCTCGATGTGCGCGAGCGTCTGTGCCTGCTCGCCCGCGAGTCGAGCGTACTCGTCCTGAATGGCCTTGAGCTGACCTTGGACCTCGTCGTAACGCTTCTGCGCGGCGTCAAGGTCGGACTGGGTGTCGGCAAACGCCATGACGGGCGCAAGCAGGGTGCTGGCGCCGGTCGCAATGGCGAGCGCAAGGGCATCCCTGCGCGTGAGGGAACGGACGGAAGCCGTCTGGATGGCGGTATGGCGCGTTAGGTCGCTCATGGTAACTCCTGGTGTGTCTCAACTTCGTTTAGGCGGTATGAGCCCCTAAATTGTACACCTAGCGGGGGTCCTTGCCAAGGAATCGCACCTCGGGCTCCAGATCCACACCAAACTGACGCTTGACCTCTTCCTGCACCAGAGCGATGAGACCGCGCACGTCAGCAGCAGTGGCACCGCCCGTGTTGACCACGAACCCTGCGTGCTTGGTGGACACCTGCGCGCCGCCCACGCTCTTGCCCTGCATGCCCGCATCAATGATGAGCTTGCCGGCAAAGTAGCCCTCGGGGCGCTTGAAGGTGGAGCCGGCGCTGGGCATCTCCAGCGGCTGCTTGGCCTCGCGTCGCTCGGTAAGGTCGTCCATGCGCGCGCGAATGGCAGTCTCGTCGTCCTCCTCCAGACGCAGCGTGGCACTCACGACCACGAGCCCCTCGCTGCGCACGCGGCTCGTGCGGTAGCCAAACTCCATCTGGTCGCCCGCGATGCTGACGAGCTCACCCTCGGGCGTGATGACGTCCACGCTCTCCACGACGTCGGCCATCTGGCCGTCATAGGCGCCGGCGTTCATGAACACGGCACCGCCGACCGAGCCAGGGATGCCACAGGCAAACTCGAGCCCGGCCAGGGAGAGCGCACACGCCGCCTCGGCTGCGTCCTTGAGGGTGACGCCCGCCTGGCAGGTCATGCGCGTGCCCTCGACCTCAATGTCACCCAGGCCGTCGGCCAAACACACGATGACGCCCTCGTAGCCCTCATCGCTCACGAGCAGGTCAGAACCACAGCCCAGCACAAAGAGGGGCGCGCCAAAGGAGCGGCAGGTGTCCAGCGCCACGCGCAGGGTCTCGACCGTCTGCGGCGTCACAAAGAGCTGGGCGGGGCCGCCGATCTCAAAGGTGGTGTGCTCGCTCATGGGCTCGTCGGCCCTCACGTTCTCATCACCCAAGATGGAGCGAAGGCGGTCGGCGAGCGCGGGCAGGTCGTAGGTCACGGTCGTGTCTGAAGCTATGGTTCTCACATCCAAGATTGCGGGTTGGTTCCTCGTGCTTGCAAGTATACCGCTCTATGCTAGGGTACTTGTAGTTTCAGGGCGGGGTGCAACTCCCCACTGGCGGTGACCCAAGCGGAAGCCCGCGACCCGCGCAAGCGGCTGACCTGGTGAGACTCCAGGGCCAACGGTATAGTCCGGATGAGAGAAACGGAAGGCCTCACATGACAGGCACACCCATGCGCGACAAGCGCGACACCCACTCCACCACCTCAGGCACAGGCTCCTGGTCCACCCGGCGCATCGCCGTCAGTGCGCTGTTCGTCGCGGCGGCCATGGTCCTCAGCTTTGTGGAGGTTCCCATCTTCCCCGCCGCGCCGTACCTCAAGTACGACCCCTCGGGAATCGTGGTCCTCGTTGCCGGCTTTGCCTTTGGCCCCGCCACCGGCGCAGTGGTCGGCACCCTTATGTGGCTCCCCCACTTCTTTGGCAACCCCTTTGGCTCCATCATGGGCATCGTGGCAAACCTTGCCATGGTCATACCCTCCGCCCTCATCTACCGGGCAAACCCCACCCGCAAGGGCAGCCTGATTGGCATGGGCGTGGGCCTGGTGTGCTTTGTGGTCGCCTGCATCCTCATGAACCTCGTGATCACCCCGCTCTACGCTCCTGGCACCAGCGTGTCGGACGTGGCCGCGCTCATCGTCCCGGTCCTTCTGCCCTTCAACCTCATCAAGGGTGCCATCAACTGCGTCGTCACGCAGGCAGTCTACAAGACCGTCTCGCGCGTCGTAGGCAACTAGCATGAGCAAGGACGCTGCCCCCACGCCGGCGGCCCAGCTGCGCAACGTCCGCCTGTCCTACGATCAGGGTCTCACCTGGGCCCTCGACGGCATCAGCCTGACGCTGGAGCAGCACGAGCGCGTGTGCGTGCTGGGCGCCAACGGCTCGGGCAAGTCCACGCTCGCCAACGTCCTTGCCGGCCTCATGGCCCCCGATGAGGGCGAGGTCACCCTTGCAGGGCACGACGTCTTTGAGCCAGAGCGCGGCATGGATGCCGAAGCCTACCGCGAGGCACGGCGCAGCGTAGGCCTCGTGTTTCAGGACCCCGAGGACCAGATCATCACCACCGTCGTTGCCGACGACGTCGCCTTTGGCCCCGAGAACCTGCGTGTGGAGCCGGCCGAGATACACCAGCGCGTGCAGCGCGAGCTCCATCGCGTGGGCCTGTCCGACCATGCGACGTCGGACCCCACGCGGATGAGCGGCGGGCAACAGCAGCGGGTGACCATCGCCGGCACCCTGGCCATGCGCCCCCGCCTTTTGGTGCTGGACGAGCCCGGCGCCATGCTCGACGTGAGAGGACGCTCCTCCATCATGCGTGTGGCCGGCGAACTGGCAGGTGCGGGCACCACGATCGTGCACGTCACGCACTACGTGGAGGAGGCGCTCGAGGCCGACCGCGTCATCGTGCTCGACCACGGTCACATTGCCCTCGACGGGACGCCGGCCCAGGTCTTCTCCCATGCCGAGAGACTTGACGGCCTCCACCTGGAGCTGCCCTTCTCGGCACGCCTCACGCACGAGCTCGCACGTCGTGGCGTTCCCGTGACATGGGACGCACGCCGCGATGTCGTCAAGGAGCGCATCGTTGCCGCATGCGCCAACGTCGACAAGCATGACGTCCCCCTGCCGCCGGCCCAGCCTCAGGGCGACAAGAGCATACCTGCCCTCCAGCTCACGAACGTGACCTTTGCCTATGACCACAAGCCCGTCCTGCGCTCGGCCTCGCTTGCCGTGGGCGCAGGCGAGCTCGTCGCGCTGGTGGGCCAGACCGGCTCGGGCAAGTCGACCATCGCGCGCGTGGCGGCGGCTCTCGAACGCCCAGACAAAGGCGCGGCCCACATCTGCGGCATCCCCACCCACGAGCGCAGACGCCGACGCGAGCTGCGCCGCAAGGTAGGTTACGTCATGCAAAAGCCCGAGCGCCAGCTCTTTGCCACGACCGTCCTGGAGGACGTGGCCTTTGGCCCCGTCAACCTCGGAGTCACACGCGACGAGGCCCGTGAGCGCGCTGCCGCACAGCTCGAGCGGCTGGGCATCGCGCACACGGCAGACCGCTCGCCCTTTGACCTCTCCGGCGGCCAGCAGCGCCTTGCCGCACTCGCGGGCGTGCTGGTCATGGAGCCCGAGGTCGTCATCATGGACGAGCCGCTCAGCGGACTGGACCCCGTTGCGCGCGCGAGTGTGCGCACCATCATCCGCAATCTGGTCAACGATGGCGTGGCCATCCTCATGATCACCCACTCAATGGACGACGCCGCCCGCGCCGCGCGCATCGTCGTGCTCAACGAGGGCGCGGTCGTGCTCGAGGGCACGCCGCATGAGGTCTTTGCGCACGACGAGCTTCTTGCATCCATCGGGCTGGGTATCCCCGACGCGATGCGGGCCGGCGCGGCGCTCAAGCGCGCGGGTGCGGCGCTCACAGAGCTCCCGCTCACCCTCGAGGGACTGGCAGACGCCCTGGCCGGGGAGGTGCGCTAACATGGCTCGCCTTGCCGTCATGGGCCAGTACTACGACACAGGCTCGGTGCTGCATCGCATGGACCCGCGCGCCAAAGTCGCCACCCTCACGGTGACCATGTTTGGCGCGCTTCTGGTCAACACACCCCTGCAGCTCGCGCTTGCCACCACGGGAACGCTTGCCCTCATAACGGCGAGCCGTCTGGGCCTTGGCCGCGTCCTTGGCTCCATCAGAAGCGCCCTCATGCTTCTGACAGTCGTGGGCCTGCTCAACCTGTTCTTCGTCCGCACGGGCGACGTGCTCCTGAGCGCGGGACCCCTTGCCATCACCAGTGGCGGCGCTGTCGCGGCGGCACTGTACACCTGCCGCTTTGCGCTCGTGTGCCTCCACGGCGCCATACTGCTCATGACCACGACCCCGCTGGACCTCTCCGACGCCATCGAGTCGCTCATGAGCCCGCTTGCGCGACTGGGCCTGCCCGTGAGCCAGGTGTCCATGGTGCTCTCGCTCGCGCTGCGCTTTGTGCCCACGCTCTCACGCGAGTCGCGCGAGATCCTTGACGCCCAGGCGGCGCGCGGCGCGGCCTTTGACGCGGGTGGCCTCCTCCAGCGCGGACGGGCGCTCCTTGCCTCCGTGGTGCCGCTCATCGCGGGCACCATGCGCCACGCCGACGCGCTCTCCCGTGCCCTCGATGCCCGCTGCTACGAGGTCGGCGCGCCGCGCACCCGCGCTCGCGCGCGCACGTTTGGCGCGCAGGAGCTGGCTCTTGTCGCCCTAGGCACGCTTTGGATGACGGCACTCGTGGTCGTGGGCATCCTAGGCTGGTAGCACCTACACCGCGCCTTCACGACACATCTCTATACTGTGCCCTGTCATCAAGCTTGAGTCCCTAGGAGGAACATTGAGCGATTCCATCAAGAACAGCTGCGTGCTGGTCACCGGCGGTGCCGGCTTCATCGGCTCGCACACCTGCGTCGAGCTGCTCCAGAGCGGCTACACCGTGGCCATCGTGGACGACCTTTCCAACTCCAGCCAGAAGGCGTGCGACCGTATCGGCCAGATCGTGGGCGACGAGGCCGCCAAGAGGC
>CAJOGH010000059.1:0-494 GCA_905233865.1 uncultured Atopobiaceae bacterium | reverse complement strand
GCTCAGCCGCATCTTTGACGAGTGCCAGCCGGCGAGCGTCATTCACTTTGCCGGCTTCAAGGCCGTGGGCGAGTCGGTCCAGAAGCCCATCGAGTACTACACCAACAACATCGGCAGCACGCTCACGCTCGTGGACGTCATGCGCGAGCACGACTGCAAGAACATCATCTTCTCCAGCTCCGCCACGGTCTACGGCGACCCCGACGCGCTGCCCCTGACCGAGGCCAGCCCCAAGAAGGCCTGCACCAACCCCTACGGGTGGACCAAGTGGATGATCGAGCAGATCCTGAGCGACCTCACGGTTGCCGACCCCGCTTGGAACGTCGTGCTGCTGCGCTACTTCAACCCTATCGGCGCCCACCCGAGTGGCCTGATTGGCGAGGACCCCAAGGGCATCCCCAACAACCTCGTGCCCTACGTGGCGCAGGTGGCCGTGGGCCGCCTGAAGGAGCTGAGCGTGTTCGGCGACGACTATCCCACGCCGGACGGCACCG
>CAJOGH010000058.1 GCA_905233865.1 uncultured Atopobiaceae bacterium | reverse complement strand
GTCAAGCGCGGCATGTGCGTGTATGGCACCGACCACATGGACGAGATCTCCGCCTCCGCGCCCACGCGCGTCTGCGAGATCCGTGACGGCTTCACGCGCACCTACGAGATCTGCCCCGAGGACTTTGGCCTGCCGCGCGGTACCAAGGAGGACCTGCTGGGCGGCACGCCGGAGGACAACGCCCGCATCACGCGCGCCATCCTGGACGGCACCGATCGCGGGGCCAAGCGCACGGCGGTCGTCATGAACGCGGGCGCCGCGCTGTGCGTGTCACACAAGGTGCTCACCCTGGTCGATGGCGTGGAGCTTGCCTCCAAGCTCATCGACGATGGCTCTGCCCTGGCCAAGCTGGACGCCTACATTGCGGCGAGCAACGCGTAAGGGGAGGACATGCCCAACATCCTGCAGACCATAGCCGACCACAACCGCGCGCTTGTTGCTGCCGCCAAGGAGCGCGTGAGCGCAGAAGAGATGGCGGCTCGCGCGCGTGCGCTGGGGCCAGGGCGCGGCGACGAGTTTGTTCGCGCGCTGGCGGCACCCGGTCTCTCGTTTATCTGCGAGTGCAAGAGCGCCTCTCCCTCGGCGGGCGTCATCCGTGCTGACTATGACCCGGAGGGCATCGGTGCCGGCTACGAGCGTGCGGGCGCTGACGCCATCAGTTGCCTGACCGAGCCCAAGTGGTTCCATGGCAGCATGGTGCACCTGGAGGGCGTCGTTGCCGCCGCGCCAGATACGCCGGTGCTGCGCAAGGACTTTGTGGTCGACACCTACCAGATTTATGAGGCGCGCGTCGCCGGGGCGGCCGCGGTGCTGTTGCTCTGCGGCATCCTTGATGACGACGAGTTGGGTGTGTGCCTGGACACGTGTCATGAGCTCGGGCTGGCCGCGCTCGTGGAGGCGTATGACGCCGAGGAGGTGCGTCGCGCGGTGGCAAGCGGCGCGCGCGTGATTGGTGCCAACAATCGCAATCTCCGCGACTTTGCTGTGGACTTTGGTCGTGCCTCGGCCATGTGCGAGATGGTGCCGCCCGACCGCGTCTTTGTTGCCGAGTCGGGCATCTCCAGCCTGGACGACGTCGCCGCGGTCGCTGCCAGCGGCGCCGACGCAGCACTGGTGGGGGAGTTCCTCATGCGGGCCGACGACCGCGTGGCGCGCCTTGCGAGCATGCGCGCCACCGCCCGCACGAAGGCTCCTGCCCGCTCCCGTCGCGCGCTCGTCAAGTGCTGCGGTCTCACGAGCGAGGCGGACGTGGCCCTGGCCAACGCCGCGCTTCCGGATTACGTCGGCTTTGTCATCGATGTCCCCGGACGCGCCCGCTCGCTCACGCCCGATCGTGCGGCCCAGCTTGCCGCCCTGGTCGATACCCGCATCCGTCGTGTGGGCGTGTTCGTGGACGGGGACCTCAGCACCGTAGCCCGTCTCTTGCGCGAGCACGTCATCGACGTGGCTCAGCTCCATGGCGACGAGGACGACAGCTACGTGCGCGCTCTTCGCGAGCAGGCACCAGGTTGTACAATCTGGCAGGCGCACGTCGTTCGTGACGCCACGGACGTCGCCGCGGCTCGCGCAAGCCAGGCAGACCTCGTGCTGCTCGATGCGGGCCGTGGCGAGGGACGGCGCTTTGACTGGGACCTCGCCGAGGCCATCGGTCGACCGTTTGCCCTTGCAGGCGGCCTGGACGCAACAAATGTCGCCGACGCCTGCCGCACGCTGGCACCCGCCGTCGTGGACGTGTCGTCGGGCGTCGAGACGAACGGCGCTAAGGACGCCGACAAGCTGCAGGCTCTTATCGCCCAGGTGCGCGGCATCGCGGGCATCTCACCTATTGCACCAAGGGAGGCATGACACATGGAGGCTTCGACGACCTCGCGCGGGCGCTTTGGCGTCCACGGCGGACAGTACATACCCGAGACCCTCATGAACGCGGTCATCGAGCTCGAGGAGGCCTACGATCGCTATCGCGACGACCCGGACTTCAACGCCGAGCTCGAGCGGCTGTTCAACGAGTATGCCAATCGTCCGTCGCTGCTCTACTTTGCCAAGAACATGACGGAAGACCTGGGCGGCGCGCGCGTGTACCTCAAGCGTGAGGACCTCAACCACACTGGCGCGCACAAGGTCAACAACGTGCTGGGCCAGGCGCTCCTTGCCAAGCGCATGGGCAAGACGCGCCTCATCGCCGAGACCGGTGCCGGCCAGCACGGCGTCGCCACGGCCACGGCAGCGGCTCTCATGGGCATGGAGTGCGTGGTCTACATGGGGACCGAGGACATGGAGCGTCAGGCGCTCAATGTCTATCGCATGCGTCTGTTGGGCGCTGAGGTTCGCGGCGTGAGCTCGGGCACCGGTACGCTCAAGGACGCGGTGAGCGAGACCTTCCGCGAGTGGACCGCGCGCATTGCCGATACCCACTACTGCCTGGGGTCGGTCATGGGCCCGCACCCGTTTCCTACGATGGTGCGCGACTTCCAGGCCGTCATCTCACGCGAGGCGCGCCAGCAGTGCCTGGACGCTACTGGTAAGCTTCCCGATGCCGTGCTTGCGTGCGTTGGCGGCGGCTCCAATGCCATCGGCAGTTTCTATCACTTTATTGACGACAAGAGCGTGCGCCTGATAGGCTGCGAGGCCGCGGGCCGCGGGGTGGACACCTACGAGACGGCCGCGACGATGGCCACGGGTTCGATGGGCATCTTCCATGGCATGAAGAGCTACTTCTGCCAGAACGAGTACGGGCAGATCGCGCCTGTCTACTCCATCAGCGCCGGCCTGGACTATCCCGGCATTGGGCCCGAGCACGCCTGGCTTGCAGACACCGGCCGCGCTGAGTACGTGCCTGTCACCGACGACGAGGCGGTCGACGCCTTTGAGTATCTCTCGCGCACCGAGGGCGTCATCCCCGCCATCGAGAGCGCCCATGCGGTGGCTCACGCAATGCGCTTGGCGCCCACGATGACGCCGGACCAGATTATTATCGTCACGCTGTCGGGTCGCGGCGACAAGGACGTCGCGGCCATCGCTCGCTATCGTGGGGAGGACCTCCATGAGTAACATCGCCCGCGCCTTCGAGCGCCCCGCGTTCATTCCCTTTGTCACCGCCGGCGACCCCTCGCTCGACGTGACGGAGGAGCTCATCGTCGCTATGGCCGAGGCCGGAGCCGACATGATCGAGCTGGGCATCCCGTTCTCGGACCCCACTGCTGAGGGTGTCGTCATCCAGGATGCCAACGAGCGCGCGTGCGCGGGCGGCGTGACCACCGACGACGTCTTTGACATGGTGGCGCGCGTCCGCGGTCGCGTGGACATCCCTCTGGTGTTTATGACCTACGCCAATGTCGTGTACTCCTATGGCATCGAGCGCTTTGCCGCGCGCCAGGAGGAGGTGGGTATGGACGGCGTCATCCTGCCCGACGTCCCCTTTGAGGAGAAGGAGGAGTTCGATTCCGTCTTTGCCGCGCACGACCTTGATGTGGTGAGCCTGATTGCGCCTACGTCCAACGAGCGCATTCGCACGATTGCCGGCGCCGCGCGCGGCTTCGTGTACTGCGTGAGCTCGCTCGGCGTGACCGGGGTACGCACCAACATCACCACCGACATCGGCGCGATGGTGAGCCTCGTGCGCGAGGTCACGGATATCCCCGTGGCGGTCGGCTTTGGCATCTCCACGCCCGAGCAGGCGTCGCGCATGGCGTCGCTGTCCGACGGCGCCATCGTGGGCTCCGCCATCGTCAAGATCATCGCGCGCGAGGGCGAGGCCTGCGTGGGTCCCGTGACGGACTACGTGCGAACCATGGCCGAGGCTGTTCATAGCATCTAATAGCCGAGCCGGCTTGGCCGCCGCTGCGCAAAACGCATACCCAGGGTATTCAAATCGTGCACGTGCCGTAGTGCCGTGGTGGGAGGCGTCGCACCTCGCGAGACGAATCGGCGCTGTCAATCGATAGGAAGAGGGGGTGCCGGCTGTTGCCGACACCCCCTCGGGCTTGCGTATGGGCGGGTGCCTAGACGCCGTACCAGGCGATGCCCTCGCCGCGCCACCCCAGCTGTATGAGCGTGAGGTGCTCGTTGTTGGAGGTGGTGAAGTTGTGCGAACCGGTTATGGCGTTGGGGTTGTACTCGCGCCACACAGCGACGCCGTCGCTGCCAGCAGACTTCCAGCACTCGCCCTCCGAGGTCCAACCGAGCCCGACAAGCACGTCACGCTCGTTCGCGCTCGTCGTGTAGTGGTGGTCGCCCGCGTTCGGGTTGTACAGGCGGTAGACGGGCGTGCCCTCGTTGGGGGCGTTCCAACCGATACCCTCGGCGGTCCAGCCCAGGCTGGTGAGCACGTCGCGCTCGTGTGCGTTGAGCGTGTAGAAGTGCTCGCCTGAGTTGGGGTTGTAGAGTCTGAAGGCCGGTTTCGAGTCGGACTGGGTGTCGATGAAGTCCCAGGTGCTCACGAACTCGGTGTTGTTGAGCTCGTAGCCGCTGCCGTCGGTGCTCTGGGAGCCATCGTTCACGAGCTTGACGGTGATGTCCGTGATGCCGCTCCTCCTAAAGTAGCTGTCCTCGGCCGTGTAGGTGTCAATGAAGCACTCGTCCTCGGCGAGCTCGGGCACCTCGACGGAGTAGAGGACGCGGTCGGTGTTGGAGTCGATGTACTGCAGCGTCGCGCCGTGAGTGGTCATGCCGTCGTTGGTCACGGTGGACACGATGTACTCCTGGCCGGACTCGACCATGTGCTCTGCCTCGAGCGCGAGGGAGGGCCCGCCGTAGCGGATGGTGGCGGCGTCCTCGTCGGTAAGGGCGCGCTTGAAGTCGTCGTCCGTGACCTCCTTGCCGAGGGGTGCGGCCAGCAGGTCGACGTTGCGCTCACCCGTGAACTCCTCCTTGGGCGGAATCTGGTAGGTGAACTCCACGGTCTTGGTGCCGTCGATGGCGAGCGGCCCCTCCTCCTCGTAGACCTTCTCGATCTCGGTGTCCTCGCCGGTGCCCTCGCGCTTCCAGAGGGCAAAGCCGTCAAGGTCCACCAGGCCGTCGTTCTGCACGTCCGCCTCGATGGTCGCGGTCTGGCCGGTCTTGAACTCGTACTCGTCAAAGCCTGTGTCGTCGACGCGGACGTGCTTGAGCGAATCGGTCGTCGTGGAGCCAATGTCGGCGCCGGATGTCCCGTCGCCCTGGGACTCGAGCCCCTCGTCGGTGGTCGTGTACACAAAGAGCGGTTGGCCGTCCACGTAGGTGGCGGTAAAGTCGCTGATCGTGTCGTTCTCATACGTGGTGTCGAGCTCGGATGTCCAGCTCGTGGGGCTCTCGCCGGTGGTGAGCATGGAGCAGATGTCCGCGCCATAGTTGCACAGCTTGAGGTACGAGATGCATCCGGCGCGGTTGAGGCCGAGGTCGCCCGAGATCGCGTAGTCGGTCGTCTCGAGGTCCACCTTGGAGCCGTCCAGGATCAGGTCGTGCTCCGTGCTCGTGCCGTCGGTGCCGTAGATGGAGACGCCGCCGCCGGATGTGACGTCACCACTTGCGGCGGCATACGTCAGCACGTTCTTCTCGTCATAGGACGCAAACTGCGCGTTGGTGGCACCGTTGAACACGACGCTCGCCTCGGACCCAGGGCTGCTGAGGTTCAGCGAGTAGACCTTAGAGCCGCCAAACGTGTCCTCGTCGTACTTGCTGTAGGGTTGCGTCTCGTTGTTGAGGCTCGTCTCCTCGTTGAAGGTGGCGGAGGTGAGCTTCGTGTCAGTCGACCATGCGGCGGTGGGCACGTTGCCCATGAGGCCCATGTCAAAGGAGGAGATGGCGCACTCCTCGGTGGGGATGTTCCTGACCTCTGTCCATGAGTTCTCCGCGTTGCGCTTCCACACCTTTATGTTGTGGGTGCCGCTCACGCCAAGGACCTCGCCAGAGTTTCCGGCCGTCTTGTTGGTGTACCAGCCAACATAGAGATCGTCGTCGTTGCTGTTGAGCACGACAGGGCTGGCGGGCATGGTGGTCGTGTCAGTGCTCTGCTCGCTCACGGTCTCGACGTACTCGACCTCGTCGCGGGCGTTGATCTTGGCAACCCTGACGTCGAGCTTCTTGCCCACGTTGCCAAGGGTCGGGTTCTCGCCGTTGGTAGGCGATGTAGCAGTTGTCGCCGTCGGTCGTGATGTGGGGCGTGTAGTCGGCGTATTTGCCGTACGTGGACGTCTGGTCGACGATCTTGGGCGTGGTCCACGTGCCGTCCGCCTGGCGGCGCGAGAACACGACGGCGCCGCGGTCTGTGGCGGCACGCCCGGCCTTAGAGTCGATCTGGTTGGCGTCGGCCACGCAGGCCACGACGGGGCCGTTGTTCGTCGTGACCGAGGTCAGCTCGGTCTCGCCGTAGACGTTCTCAAAGATGGAGTTGGCGCTCGCGTTCTCCAGGGCCTCCAGGATCGTCGGCGTCTCCTCCAGGTAGTCGCGCGAGTCGACGGGATAGGAGGTCTCGGCGCTCACCGTGAGGGGAGACGTTGCAGTCCCGTCTTCGTTGATGCCGTTGTCGACCACGATTTCCTGTGGCAGACCCTGTCCCGAGAGCGCCTCTTGCGAGGTCATCTGAGACTGCAGCGGACGCTTGTAGAGCTCCTTCTTGCCCTCGAGGATCTTCCACGTATAGACGGTAAAGCCAAAGACCTTTGCCTTGGCGCCGCACTGTCCGATGAGCGTGATGTCCTTTAGGTACGACTTGGGCAGCAGCTGGAAGTTGATGTTGATACTACCCTTGCCGTATGCGCCAATGGAGGCGACGTAGTTGAGGCCCAGGCCGATGTAGAGCTCGAGGCCCGCGTAGGCGCCCAGGCTGAGCGAGCCGCTGAGTCCGTCCTTGGGCGACCACTTGCCCGTGAGCATCGCCTTGCCGCCAGCGGTAAACGTGAGCGTGCCGGTAAAGCAGAGGTACTGCGCGTGGCCGTCGGCCTTAATGCCCATGGATACCATCAGGTTGATGGAGCGCGGTGCGGTGGGGTTCTTGGTGTTGTACTCCATGTACCCCATTACCTGCCAGTCGAACTTCTTGCCGCCCCACTTGCCAAACTCCTTGCCGCTCCAGCCCTTATCGGCCTTGGCGGTGGCCTTGGCGGCCTTCTCAGTGGTGTACTTCTCCCACGGGTTGCCGTGCTTGACGGCCTTGAGGAACGTCACGTCCTCGGGAGTGCAGTTGATGCCGACGGTCGTGGTACCGTCAGCGTTGTGCTTGTACATGAGCGGCAGGTCAAGTCCATTGAGGGTCATGGTCGTGTTGTCCAGGAACTTGAAGCCCGTGTTCTTGAACGTGTAGCTCAGTCCGTTGCCAAACGACCAGGTGCCGCTCTCCTGGGAGCCTGACGGGCTCTTCTCGGTCGCCTTGGCGTCCACCAAGCGCACGTTGAGCTGTGTGTCGTAGCGGGTGGCGTACCTGCCATATCCCTGGCGCGTTTGAGTTCGCAGATAGAGGGTCTTGTCGGCCTGCAGCTTGGAAACGGGGAACTTGGCCGTGTTGTTGTTGGTAGTGGCAATCACAGCCGTCTGCTTGCCCGACTTGTCCTTGAGGACAAACTCGCGCTGCTTGGTGTTGTCGGGGTCGTTCGCAAAGCCGTCGACCACCGTGAACGTGAGCTCGGTGCTGCCCTTTGACGAATCTACCGTTGCGACCTTGGAGGCCACGTCGACCTTTTCGCCGCTGCCGATCTGCATGACAACGGAGTCGGGCTTGTTGGTCGAGAGGGCAAGTGCCGTGGCAACGGGTGCCATCGGTGCCATCGATGCCACGAGCACAAGGGTCATCAGGCTGGTCAGAAAGCGCCTTATACCCTCCCTTGCGCCTTTGGGTAGTCGCCGAAC
>CAJOGH010000057.1:7861-11872 GCA_905233865.1 uncultured Atopobiaceae bacterium | reverse complement strand
CGGGGCCGGCCTGGATGTACAGGACGCCGTCGGACTCACGGGCGGCCGTGGAGCCGATGACGTTGGTGATGGCAAAGACGTTGGCGCCGGCGGCACGCATCTTGCGGGCGCTGGCGAGTGTGTCGGCGGTCTCGCCAGACTGCGAGATGACCACGCAGAGCGTGTGGTCGGTCACAAGCACGTCGCGGTAGTTGAACTCGGAGGCCGTCTCGACGATGACGGGCACGTGCGCCCACGCCTCGATGAGGGTGCGGGCAATGAGGCCCACGTGGTAGGAGGTGCCACAGGCCACGACGTAGATGCGGTCGATGGCGGCGACCTCGTCATGGGAGAGCGCGAGCTCGTCCAGACGGATGCCCTCGGGGCCCAGGCGGTCGGCGAGCAGGCGCTCGATGGCCTCGGGCTGCTCGGCAATCTCCTTGGCCATGAAGTCGGGGTAGCCACCCAGCGTCGCGGCGCTGGCGTCCCAGTCAACGGCAAAGACGCTCGGGCGCGAGACAAGGTCGCCGTCCGCGTCCACGACCTTGACGGTGCCATCGCTGGCAAGCTGGGCCAACTGACCATCGTCAAGCTGGATGACCTGCTTGGCCTTACCGGCAAGCGCGGTCACGTCAGAGGCGCAGAAGGAGCCGTCGGGCGTGGAGGCCAGCACCAGCGGCGAGCGGTTGCGAGCGCACACCAGCACGTCGGGCACGTCGGCGCTCATGGCGCAGATGGCCCAAGAGCCCTCGAGGCGGCTCACCGCAATGCGGACGGCCTCGAGCAGGTCGCCCTTGGCGGGACCGGCCAGCGAGTCCTCCACCAGGTGGGCGACGACCTCGGAGTCGGTGTCGGACGCAAAGGTGTGGCCTGCAGCCATGAGCTGCTCGCGAAGCTGGCGGTAGTTCTCGATGATGCCGTTGTGCACGATGGCCACGCGGCCGGTGCAATCGAGGTGCGGATGCGCGTTCTTATCGGAAGGCGCGCCGTGCGTGGCCCAGCGGGTGTGGGCGATGCCGCAGGTGCCAAGGAGGTTGGCCGTCTCCACGCGCTCCTGGAGGACCGCCACGCGACCGGCGCACTTGACGCCATGAAGGCCGCCGTCGGGCGAGAGGATCTCGACACCCGCGGAGTCATAGCCGCGATACTCAAGGGCAAAGAGCCCGTCCACGAGGTACTTAGCTGCCTGCTGCCTGCCGTTATAGCCAACGATGCCGCACATGCAGTCTCCTTAATGTCTGGTTGTCAGTCACACCCGTTAATTGTACGAGACTTGCAGCTCGCGCGTGTGTTGCACCCGTGAATACAAAAAGGCCGCGCCCTTTCGGACGCGGCCTGGATGCATGCCGTTCTTCCTGGCTTAGCGCTTGGAGAACTGCGGGCGCTTGCGGGCCTTCTTCAGACCGTACTTCTTGCGCTCGACGGCGCGGGAGTCACGGGTGAGGAAGCCGGCGCGCTTGAGCTGGGGACGGTAGTCGCCAGCGTCAAGGAGGGCGCGGGCAATGCCAAGGCGCAGGGCGCCGGACTGGCCGTTGATGCCGCCACCGTCGCACTTGGCGATGACGTCAAAGTGACCAGCGGTGTCGGTCACGTTAAAGGGAGCGAGGGCGTTGTCAACGAGCTGCTGACGGCCAAAGTACTCGGCGGCGTCGCGGCCGTTGATGGTGACCTTGCCGGTGCCGGGGACCAGACGGACGCGCGCGACGGCCTCCTTGCGACGGCCGGTGCCCGTGTAGACTGCGGTGTTGTCTGCCATGGGTTAAGCCTCCAGATCGATCTTCGTGGGGTTCTGGGCCGTGTGCGGGTGCTCGGGACCAGCGTAAACCTTGAGCTTGGTGAACTGCTTGCGACCAAGGCTGTTCTTGGGGAGCATGCCCTTGACGGCGTGCTCTATCACGCGCTCGGGGTGCTTCTCCATGGCCTCCTTGAAGCTCTCGGTCTTGAGGCCGCCGAGCCAACCGGAGTAGCGCCAGTAGGACTTGTGGTCGGCCTTGACGCCGGTGAGCTGAACCTTGTCGGCGTTGATCACGACGACGAAGTCACCGGTGTCGGTGTTGGGGGTGTACTGGGGCTTGTTCTTGCCGCGCAGGATCATGGCGACCTGGGTGGCAAGACGGCCGAGGGTGGCACCATCGGCGTCAACGAGAACCCAGTTGCGCTCGATCTCACCGGGGTGCGCGTAGCGAGTCGACTTGTTGTTCACGAGACTCCTCCATGTTACGGATACTGTGATTGCCTCTGGACAGGCGCTCACGCTTTACTTTGCAAAGATTACGGGGCTCTGCAACAAAAGCCTTAGAAGTATACCGCGCATGGCGTCAGGTGGTGGCGAGGTCTTGGTTTGCGCGATGACTTCACAAACCGCTCAAAACACGACACGTAGGCCGTATATACGAACGTCTGTCGTAATTTGAGCGGTTTTTGGCACCAACGGTGCGCGGGACGACAAGAGCATACGGCCGACTACATGCCGTACCAGCCTATCCCCTCATCCTTCCAGCCCATCGAGCACAGGCTTGCGTGCTCAGAAGCACTGGTGGTGTAGTTGTGGCTTCCCGTGGTGGCGTTGGGGTTGTACTCGCGCCACAGCGGCACGGTCTTGGCATTGTCGGAGTACCAGCCAATCCCCTCGCTCTTCCAGCCCTGGATCACCAGGGCGTCGCGCTCGCCGGAGCTCATCGTGTAGTGGTGGTCGCCGGTGTGGGGGTTGTACAGGCGATGGACCGGGTTCTTTGAGGTCAAGGGCGCGTTCCAGCCAACGCCCTCGTATTTCCAGCCAAGGTCGCGAAGCGCGTTGCGCTCGGGCGCGCTCCTGGTGTAGAAGTGCTCGCCGCTGTTCTCGTTGTACAGGCGGTACATGGGCTGCGACGAGATAGAGAAGTTCCACTTGGTCGTCGTGGTACCGGCCACGGCGGTCTCCTCGCTCTGGATTTGGAAGCGCCCCGTGGCCGACCCCTCAAAGTTGTTGATGCCCTGGATGTCAACGAAGGCAGTGCCTGGCTTGGAATTGTCACGCCAGGCGCTCACACGGAAGTCGCGCCCCAGCTCGAGCGTTTGGCGCAACCAGGTCGCGTTGATCTGTGGGGTGATGGAATGACCCTTGAAGACCTGGTTCTCGATAGAGATGCGCGCGGCGGTAATGCTCGCGGGCTTAATGGCAAAGGTCGTCTGCTGGCTGCCCGTGTAGTTGCCTCGCCCGCTGACGGTGGCCGTGCCCTCGCCCACATCCTTGGCGTCCGAGGACACGGTGTAGTCGGTACCCTGCGAGAGGATGGTGCTCTCGCCCACCACGACGGCAACGCCAGGCTGTGCCGCATAGCCGGTGTAGGTGGTGTCAAGTGCCTTGAGCTCGGTGCGCACCGTGGAGAGGTCGACGGGCGTGATGTCAAAGTGAACCTTGGCGTACCCAGTGAAGTTCTTGCTCGTGGACTCCATGGTTATCGTGCCACCATCGGCAACGTTAACGTTGTCGCCATAGCCAGACTCAGGCTGATACACCCTATATGAGCTGGGGTCCAGAGTGATGCCGTTATACGTGGCGTACGCAGGCGTGGGCCGAAGCTTCTTGCCAGTGTAGGTCTGGGGGTCAACGTGGAAGTCGACCTCCGAAAGCTGCGCCGCGTTGATCTCAAACGGCACGTCCATCTTGGCGCCATAGACGTTGGGGCCGCGTCCAGTGACCGTGCACACCTGCTTGCCCGCGTTTATGCCCGTGGTCTGGACGACAAAGTCGTCCTGGTTCGTGATGGCCGCGCCATTGGGAAGGATCACAAAGACGCCAGGCTTGGCATAGTCACCGGTGAACTTTGTGTCGTTGGCGATTACCTGACCATTGGTGATGTCAACGGGCTTGATGGTAAAGGGCACGTTGTCAATCCTGCCAGTGTACGTGCCCTTGCCCACCACGGAGCAGGTGGCCAGCCCGGCATCGACCGCGGAGCTCTCGACCTCAAAGTCAACGCCCTGCGTGAGCGTGGTCCGCTCGCCCGTGTTGGTGACGCTCAGGGTGACCCGAGGCGCGGCCGCGTGACC
>CAJOGH010000057.1:0-7732 GCA_905233865.1 uncultured Atopobiaceae bacterium | reverse complement strand
CGCCGAGGTCGTATAGGTGTAGGACAGTTTGTAGTCACGGCCGTTCACCAGGGTCGCCTTGCCCAAGGTGACGGTCGGCTCAGGCCGGATGTTGCCATAGCGGATGTCCACGCGCGGCTCGACGTCGCCCACGCTGACCAAGTCGCTGGGCGCAAACTCAGCGACCCTTTGTATGGCTGCGGCAACGTTGAGCTCTCCTGCCACGCTCGAGGAGCCCTTAGAGCGGGTCGAGAGGAGCGCACTGACCGCGAGGTCGACGCTCAGGTCGGGATCGGCCTTCCACAGCAGGGCCGCTGCGCCGGCAACGACAGGCGATGCCATGGACGTGCCGGTCTTGTAGCCGTAGTTGGAGGTGGGAATCGACGAGTAGAAGTACTCTCCCACGGCAGAGATGTCCTTCTTGGGTCCATAGTTGGAGCCAAAGTTGCCTTCCCTCACCAGGCGGGACCCATCCCTGTCCAGTGCCATAACTGAGAGGCACTCGTCATAGTCTGCGGGATAGTAGTCATCAGAGGAGTTGTCATTGCCCGCGGCGCACACGCAGAGGATGCCATGACCACGCAGGCGTTGGATGGCCTGATGCAGGAGCTTGTTCTCGGCTCCCTTTGACCCCAGACTCATGTTGACCACGTGCAGGCCCGAGACCTTGCCAGAGGTGACAAGATCGTCGATGTAAAGAAGGGCATTGACGATTGAGGAGGTGTAGGCAACGTTGTTGTCGCCAAAGACGTTAATGGGCAGGACCTTGGTTCCTCCTGGCGTTGCCCAGGCAGCGCCAGCGACGCCACCGTTGTTGGCCTGCGCTCCCACAATGCCGCAGACGTGCGTTCCATGTCCCGCAAACTGCTCCACACCCATGTCGCGCACTTGGTTGGTCTTATTGACAGCGTCGTATGCGTTGGCGCTGTCGACGACGTTGCGCAGGTCGGGATGGTCCATCTGACAGCCCGTGTCAACGACCGCGACCTCAGAGGGAACGTTGAGCGCGCTCATGATGTCGAGTGTGGCCCAAGCGGTCTGGAACCCCGAGCGGCACAGCGCCGTGGGATACATGTAACTCGAGCTTGCCAGCCCAAAAAGTTCCTCGGTTGGCGAGAGCTTCTGGCGAAGGGCAAAGATCCCACCAGACGCGGCAGGTTCATACGCGTAGTCGGGCTGGGCATAGGCAACTCCGGGCATACGTCCAAGGCGCGCGGCCGCAGCCTCGGCACTCTCCCCCTCCTCGAGCGTGGCGATCTCCACGCGCTCGCTCTTATCGGTCGCAATCGGAGCCGGCTCTACGGAGACGACACCGTCCATGGCATCATCCTCGGACTGGACCGACAGCGAGGGGAACGACGTGGCGGGGGCCTCGTCGTCATAGACCACAAGAACACGGTTGGTGGTCTGAGCCGCAAGCGCAGGACACGATACGATAACTGACGCAACAAGCATGGCGCCCAGGCACATAAGTAGCCTTTTACCTGCTGATATCCTTGTCACATCAATCGTCATGGCGCCTTCCTTTCACAAAATCCAATTCTACTCTTAATACAGTTTTAATGAAAGCGTGAAGGCAATTTATGGTCAGGGCCTATGCCCCTCAGCTATCCATACCTGTCCCCATTACCAAAAGCGCCCCCATCTCTAAAGATGGGGGCGCGAGCCGTGCGGGTTGTGACGTGACCTACTCCTGGTCGTCGTCCTCCTGCTCGGCGTGAACCATGTTGGTCAGCAGGTCGTCCAGGGACTCGAGGTCCTCGTTGATGGCCTGCGGGTTGGACTGGGACTCGGCCGGCGCACCGATGAGCTCGTCATCGTAGTGGTGCGCGGTGTGAGCCGACTCGCCCAGCATGATGTCGTTGTCGGCATCGGGCGAGAAGACCATGTTGAGGAGCTGCGAGAGGTCCTCGTCGTCGGCCATGTCGGCGTCGTCGGGCTCCAGGATGTACAGGAGGTTCATCTTCTCCAGGCCGTCGCGGAGCTCCTCGATCGCCTTGGCGCCGATGCCGTCCACGCGCAGCAGGTCCTCCTCGGTCTTGCCAATGAGGTCACCCACGGTCTCGATACCGACCTCGGAGAACTTGTTGGTCCAGCGCTGGGACACGTTGAGGTCGTCAAAGAGGTAGAGCTTGGCCTCGTCAGAGGAGAGCGTGTGGCCGTTCTTGGAGTACATGCCACCAAAGCCGTTGTCGTTGCCGACCCAGTCGAGCTGGGCGGGCACCTCCTCCTCGAGCTCCTTGAGCTCATCGGGAGCCCAGTTGGGCAGGGTCTCGTCGGAGACGCCCTCGGTGGGGATGGGCTCGCCGTGGTAGGTGAGCTGGACGTTGTTGTACACGTCCAGGCCGGTGCCGGCGGGGATCTTCTTGCCCACGATGACGTTGGACTTGAGGTCGAGCAGGTGATCGACATCGCCCTTGATGGCAGCGCTGGTGAGGACACCGGCGGTACGGATGAACGACGCGGAGCTCAGCCAGGAGTCGATGGCCGCGGCAACCTTGAGGGTACCCAGGATGACGGGCTCGGCCTCGGGCGGGGTGCCACCGTCGAGCATGATCTTGTCGACCGTCTCGGCAAACTCGTAGCGGTCGACGTACTGACCCAGCAGGTAGCGCGAGTCACCAGGCGCGGTCACCTGGACACGGCGCAGCATCTGGCGGGCGATGACCTCGATGTGCTTGTCGTTGAGGTCGACGCCCTGGGAGGTGTAGACGTCCTTGACGCTCGCAACGAAGGTGTGCATCGTCGACTCGATGTCGGTGAGGGCACGCAGGTTGCGGAAGTTGACGAAGCCGCGGGTGATCTGGTCGCCGGCGCGCACGTCAAACATGCCGTTCTCGTCCTGGACGCGCGGGTCGTCCAAGTCAAAGTTAGGCATGAAGCGCACGGACACGGGGACGCGCTTCTCGGAGAGGATGCGGCTGGTGTCGGCGGGGTCCACGATGCGCAGCAGGTACTCGGTCTGCTCCGGGATGATCTGGAGCTTGCCGGACACAGTGGCAAGGTCGGCCTCGCGGCCCAGGATCTTCTCGTTGACGTTGCCGACGACGTCGAACATGCGGCCGACCGTGGGCAGGCCCTGCGTGATGTCGTCAGCGCCAGCGACGCCGCCGGAGTGAATCGTACGCATCGTGAGCTGGGTGCCCGGCTCGCCGATGGACTGGGCGGCGATGATGCCCACGGAGGTACCGATGTTGACCGGCCTGCGGGTGGACAGGTCCCAGCCATAGCACTTCTGGCACACGCCGTACTTGGAGTGGCAGGTCAGCAGTGCGCGGAGCTCGACCTTCTTGATGCCGGCGTCGATCATGCGCTCGATGTCCTCGCGGCAGGTGATGTAGCCATCGGCGGCAAGGAGGATCTCGCCGGTGCTGGGGTCCACGACATCGGCGATGGCGCAGCGACCAATGAGGTCGATGTTGGGGTTGTTGGTGCCGGGCACGATGAGGTCGTAGTGCACGCCCTCGTTGGTGCCGCAGTCCTTCTCGCGAACGATGACGTCCTGCGCGACGTCGACCAGACGACGCGTGAGGTAACCGGAGTCAGAGGTGTGCGACGCCGTATCGACCAGACCCTTACGGGCGCCATAGGTGGAGATGAAGTACTCCAGCGGCTCCAGGCCCTCGCGGAAGTTGGCCTTAATGGGAAGGTCGATCGTGTCGCCGGACATGTCGGCCATGAGGCCACGCATGCCGGCGAGCTGACGGAGCTGCGTCTTGGAACCACGGGCGCCGGAGTCGGCCATCATGTAGATGGGGTTGTCCTCGGCAAAGCCGTCAAGCATCTTGCCGCCCAGCTCGTCCGTGCAGGAGGTCCAGGCACTGACGACCTCGGCGTGACGCTCCTCCTCGGAGAGCATGCCGTACTCGTAGTTCTCGTTGATGGAGTCGACGGCACGCTGGGCCTCGGCGAGCATGTCGGCCTTCTCCTCCGGGATGACGGCGTCCCACACGGAGACGGTCAGGCCAGCGCGGGTGGCGTAGTGGAAGCCAGCGTACTTGATGGCGTCCAGGATAGGCTCGACGCGCGCGAGCGGGTAGCGGTCGCAGCAGTCGTTGACCAGCTTGCCCATGTCGGACTTGACCATCTTGTAGTTGATGAAGGGGTAGTCCGCGGGCAGGCACTGGCGGTTGAAGATGATGCGGCCACAGGTGGTCTCAAAGCGAGCGGGACCGTCGGTGACGTCGATCTCGTCAAAGGAGTTCCACTTGTTCATGACGCGGAACAGCTTGCGGCCGTCCTCCTCGTAGTTGGCGTCGGAGGTGCTCACGCGCACCGTGACCTTGGCCTGGAGGTCCACGCCGTCACGAGCGTCATAGGCGTTCATGAGGTCGTCGAAGCTGGCAAAGACGCGGCCCTCGCCCGAGGCGCCGGCGCGCTCGGTGGTGAGGTAGTACACGCCAAAGACCATGTCCTGAGAGGGCACGGTAAGGACCTTGCCAGACGCGGGCGAGCGCAGGTTGTTGGACGAGAGCATCAGGACGCGAGCCTCGGCCTGGGCCTGGGCGGACAGCGGCACGTGGACCGACATCTGGTCGCCGTCGAAGTCGGCGTTGAAGGGGGCGCACACCAGCGGGTGCAGGTGAATGGCCTTGCCCTCCACCAGTACCGGCTCGAAGGCCTGGATGGACAGACGGTGCAGCGTCGGGGCGCGGTTCAGAAGGACGAGGCGGTCCTGAATGACCTCCTCGAGCACGTCCCAGACGGAGTCATCGGCGCGATCGATGGCGTTCTTGGCGCTCTTGACGTTGTCGGTGATGCCCAGCTCGTTGAGGCGGCGCATGACGAAGGGCTTGAACAGCTCCAGGGCCATGGTCTTGGGAAGGCCGCACTGGTGAAGCTTGAGCTGCGGGTCGACGACGATGACCGAACGGCCGGAGTAGTCGACGCGCTTGCCCAGCAGGTTCTGGCGGAAGCGGCCCTGCTTGCCCTTGAGGGCCTCAGCGAGGGACTTGAGGGGCCTGCCACCGCGGCCGGTGACGGCACGGCCACGACGACCGTTGTCAAACAGGGCGTCGACGGCCTCCTGGAGCATGCGCTTCTCGTTGTTGACGATGATTGCGGGAGCGTCCAGCTCAAGCAGGCGCTTGAGACGGTTGTTGCGGTTGATCACGCGACGGTAGAGGTCGTTGAGGTCGGAGGTCGCAAAGCGGCCACCGTCCAGCTGGACCATCGGGCGCAGGTCGGGCGGGATGACGGGGATGACGTCCAGGATCATGTCGGCGGGGTTGTTGCCGCCCTCCAGGAAGTCGTCGACGACCTCGAGGCGCTTGATGGCCTTCTCGCGCTTCTGCTTCTGGCTCTTGTCGTCCGCGATGATGGCACGCAGGCGCTTGGACTCCTCGGCCAGGTCGATGTGCTCGAGCAGGTCGCGAACGGCCTCGGCGCCCATGTCGCCGCGGAAGTAGATCTTGTAGTAGCGCTTCATGGCGCGGAAGAGCGTCTCGTCATCGATGAGCTCGCCCTCCTCGATCTCCATGAACTTCTCATAGGCCTCGACGCGGAGCTCCTTCTCCTCGGCGAACTCGGCCTCGAGGTCGGCGATCTCCTCGCGGATGTCCTCCTCGGAGAGGATGTCCTCGTCCGAGAAGTCGTCGTTGGGCTCACCCTTGGCACGGGTACGCTCAATCTCGTCGGCAAGCTCGGCGTCAAGCTGCTCGAGCTCGGCGGCCAGCTCCTCCTTGAGCTCGGCGGCGTCGGCGCTGCGGCCCTCGGTGTCCACGTAGGTGATGATGTAGCTGGCAAAGTACAGAACCTTCTCGAGGTCCTTGGACTTGATGTTGAGCAGGCGCGAGAGCGGGAAGCTCACGGGGCTCTTGAAGTACCAGATGTGGCTCACGGGCGCGGCCAGCTCGATGTGGCCCATGCGCTCGCGGCGGACCTTGGCGCTCGTGACCTCGACGCCGCAGCGCTCGCACGTGATGCCCTTGAAGCGGGGGCCCTTGTACTTGCCGCAGGCGCACTCGTAGTCGCGGGAGGGTCCGAAGATCTTCTCGCAAAAGAGGCCATCGCGCTCGGGCTTGAGGCTACGGTAGTTGATGGTCTCCGGCTTCTTCACCTCGCCGCGAGACCAGCTGCGAATCTGGTCGGCGGAGGCAAGGGAGATCTTGATCGCGTCAAAGTTGGTGGTCTCGAAATCTGCCACGATGCGTTACTCCTTCTCGTTCGTGATGTCGCCGACCAGGTCAACGGCCTCTTCGTCGGAAGACGAGGCCTCGCCGATGAGCTCATCGGTGGACTCTATGCCGCTGAACACGTCGACGGCGTCCTCGGAGGTCTGCGGAGCGGGCGCGGCCTGCTCGCGGTAGGAGATGGGCTCGATGGCCAGGGCCAGGGAGCGGATCTCCTTGACGAGGACCTTGAAGGACTCGGGGATGCCGGCAGCGGGGACGTTCTCGCCCTTGATGATGGACTCGTACGTCTTGACACGGCCGTTGGTGTCGTCGGACTTGACGGTGAGGATCTCCTGGAGGACGTTGGAGGCACCGTAGGCGTACAGTGCCCAAACCTCCATCTCACCAAAGCGCTGGCCGCCGAACTGGGCCTTACCGCCCAGCGGCTGCTGGGTCACGAGGCTGTACGGGCCGGTGGAACGCGCGTGGATCTTGTCGTCCACCATGTGGCCGAGCTTGAGGATGTAGGAGGTACCCACGGTGATGGGGCTCGCAAAGGGCTCGCCGGTGCGACCGTCGTAGAGGGTCGTCTTGCCAAGCTCGTTGAGCTGGGGCACGAACTCCTCGCGCATGTTGTCGCCAAGCTCCATGCGGGCCTTGTTCATGAGGTTGGTGTTCGTGCGGCGGACGACCTCGGCGACCTCCTCGTCGGAGGCAGAGTCAAAGACGGGCACGGAGACGGGCATGGGGCCAGGGACGTAGTCGGTGGAGTCCGCGTTGTCCTTGTCCCAACCATGGGCAGCAGCCCAGCCCAGGTGGCACTCGAGCAGCTGGCCGATGTTCATACGGGAGGGGACGCCCAGCGGGTCCAGGAGGACGTCGACCGGGGTGCCGTCAGACATGTAGGGCATATCCTCGACCGGCAGGATGCGGCAGACGACGCCCTTGTTGCCGTGACGGCCGGCGATCTTGTCGCCCTGGCTGATCTTGCGGCGCTGCGCGACGTAGACGCGCACAAGCTCGTTGACGCCAGGAGCAAGGTCGTTGCCGGCATCGCGCGAGAAGCGGACGATGTCGACCACGCGGCCATAGGCGCCGTGGGGCATCTTGAGCGAGGTGTCACGAACGTCGTGGGCCTTGGCGCCAAAGATGGCACGGAGCAGGCGCTCCTCGGAGGTCAGCGCGGTCTCGCCCTTGGGCGTGACCTTACCGACCAGGATGTCGCCAGGGCCGACCTCGGCACCGATGCGAATGATGCCGTCGTCGTCAAGGTTGGCGAGGGCCTCGTTGGAGACTGAAGGAACCTCGCGCGTGATCTCCTCGGCGCCCATCTTGGTCATACGGGCGTCGATCTCGTGGCGGGAGATGTTGATGGAGGTAAGCAGGTCCTCCTGCACCACGCGCTCGGAGACGACGATGCCGTCCTCGTAGTTGTAGCCCTCCCACGGCATGTAGGCCACCGTGAGGTTGGCGCCCAGAGCCAGCTCGCCGTGGTCGACGGAGGTGCCGTCGGCGATGGCCTGACCGGCCTCGACGTGGTCGCCGACGTGGACGATCGGGCGGTGGTTGATGCAGGTGGACTGGTTGGAACGCTCAAACTTGGGCAGGTCGTAGGTGATGTCACCGTCGTCGGTGGAGAT
>CAJOGH010000056.1 GCA_905233865.1 uncultured Atopobiaceae bacterium | reverse complement strand
GAGGTGGTCGACAGCTACTGGCTCCCCGACTGCCTTGTGGTGGTGTGCGCGTGGGTGGACGGCGAGAGCGTGGCCGACCTGGTGGCGCGCCGCCTTCGTTTGGATGCGCCTGAGGTCGCGGCCATCGTGACTGACGTGGCGTCCGCCTTGGACTGCCTGCACGGCGCAGGTTTGGTTCACCGTGACGTGACGCCAGGCAACGTTATCGTGCGCGGTGGCCGCTCGTGGCTTATAGACCTTGGCATCATGCGTTGCCATGACGACGATGACAACGTGGACACCACGCGGCTGGGCACCTATGGCTTTGCTCCTCCCGAGCAGTTCGGATTTGCCCAGACCGACGCGCGCTCCGACGTCTACTCGCTCGGGCGCCTGGCGGCCTACATGCTCTGCGGCACGGACCCCGGCAAGGACGAGGCGGCCTTTGAGATGCGCCTGTCCGACCCCGCGCTCGTCCCGGCACCCCTTCGCGAGGTGCTCGACCGCGCCTGGTCCTTTGAGCCCAGCGCACGCTTTGACAGCGCGGGTGCCTTTGCCCAGGCGCTCTGCGCGGCCGTCCAGACTGCGGCCGGGACCGGGCGCGTGGTCGCGGTGGCACCTGGTCCGTGTCCGCGTGCGCATGGCGGCAACAGGCGTGTCGCCATCGTCGCGGGCGTTGCCGCCCTGGCGCTCGTGGTCGGTGGCGTGTGCGCGCTCTTGTCGCCCGCTCACTGGCTGCGGCCGTCGTCGGGTGGCACGAAGGCGACGACGGGCACTGCCTCAGCGTCATCGTCCAGCGCGCCAACGAGTGCCACGACGACCGTGACGAACACGGTCTCCGGTGGGGCCGATGGCTTTTACGGGATTGGGCAGGACATCGCGCAGTCCATTGCCGACGGCATCTCGGGCGACAAGGAGACCGCGAGCCAAACGAACGGGGAGTCGACGCTGCAGTACTCTATCGGCGACTATCAGATCTACGATGTCTATGGGGGCGGTACTGCCCTCGCCTTCCCGTTTACCCTAGTCAACACGACCGATACGACGACCTCGGCGCTCAAGTGCGTTGACTTCAAGTTCTTCCAGGACGGCAAGGAGGCAGAGGAGGGCGTTGTCTGCCTGAACGAGCCGGAGAACCGCTATCAGGGAATCCAGGAAGTGCGGCCCGGCGTGGAGACTGGCGGATGGACAAACGTCAAGCTCGAGAGCGACTCGCCCGTGGAGATAGAGGTCTACGACAAGACCCTGAACCCGCGCCCGCTCCTGGAGACGCGCGTGGTGGACCCAAAGACGGTTCCTCACGTCTAGGCGCGTCACCTCGCACCGATTCCGCGCAAACAAAAAGGGAGCCAGGCGCGGGCCCGGCTCCCAAGCTGAGACTATGTGCTGTGCCTAGTCCTCGGCGATCTCGGTGATCGCGCCAGCGGGGCAGGCGTCCTTGCAGGCACCGCAGGCGACGCAGGCGTCGGCGTCGGTGACCTCAGCGCTGGAATCGCCAAGGGACAGGACGTCGGCGGGGCAGGTGTCGACGCAGACGCCGCAGGCGATGCACTCGTCGGTATCGATGACAGGGTGAGACATGATGTCCTCCTTCTTATTGCTGTGTACATCGGGGCGTGCCGTCGTGGCCGCCGTTTATGACGTGAGGATAACACGCATCATGGCGCATGGAGCGGCAATTGCAAAAAATGTTTGCTCGCGCCAGAAAAGCGCATTGACCAGCAAGAAGTCAACTTTGGTTAACTCTAATTCCTAGTAAGTTGCTTGTATTTATGTGCCATGTTCATGCACGGGCGGTCTGGTGCCACCCCGGAGCGTCATTTGGTGCAATCGGGCCGTTTCGTGTTCGAGATGACGCTCTGGGGTGGCAATTTCGTTCGAAATCGGCGATCCCTCACCTTTGGCGATAAGAGCATGCGTCTCCTACCTGCGCTTCTTCATGGAATACGTGCCGCATGTTCCAAGTGACGCGCTGGGGTGGTGCCCTGGAGCGTCAGTTCGAACAGAAATGGTGCGAAAAGCACGAGATGACGCGCTGGGGTGGCAGCCTGAAAGATACCTGGGGACGGAGGCCAGGCACCTTTCTGCTCTTATCGGCCGAGGTGGGGGAGGGTGTGGAGGGCGGTAAAGATGCCTTTTGCCTTAGTACTTAGATAACCTGGTGTGTGGAGATTGAAGAAATCTATTAGAATGTGACTTAGATTTTGTATAGAACGGCAACGCAAGGGTTATAACAAGGACTAAGAAACGAGCCGGCGTGGCGCCATCGTGGTTCCGCGCGAAGACAGGCTCCCGTCCACAATGGGCCACGGAGCCCGCAGAAGGAAGGAACTACCATGGGAAAGATCCTCGGAATCGACCTGGGCACGACCAACTCCGCAATGGCGGTCCTGGAGGGCGGCGAGCCCACCATCATCGTCAACGCTGAGGGCGACCGCACCACCCCGTCCGTCATCGGCTTCCGTAGCGACGGCGACCGCGTCGTGGGCAAGGCCGCCAAGAACCAGGCCGTCACCAACCCCACCAACACCGTGTTCTCCATCAAGCGTTTCATGGGCCGTCGCTTTGACGAGGTCTCCTCTGAGATCAAGACGGTTCCCTACAAGGTCAAGAGCGGCCAGGGCGGCCGTGCCGTCGTCGAGATTGACGGCGAGGACTTCACGCCCGAGCAGATCAGCGCCATGACGCTGTCCAAGATGAAGGCCGACGCCGAGAAGTACCTGGGCGAGCCCGTCACCGACGCCGTCATCACCGTTCCGGCCTACTTCAACGACGCCCAGCGTCAGGCCACCAAGGACGCGGGCAAGATCGCCGGCCTCAACGTCCAGCGCATCGTCAACGAGCCCACGGCCGCGGCCCTTGCCTACGGTCTGGACAAGAAGAGCTCCGAGCAGAAGATCCTCGTCTTTGACCTGGGCGGCGGCACCTTCGACGTGTCCCTGCTGGACCTTGCTGACGGCGTCTTTGAGGTCCTTGCCACCAACGGCGACAACCACCTGGGCGGCGATGACTGGGATCAGCGCGTGATCGACTGGATGGCCGACAAGTTCCAGGCCGACAACGGCGTTGACCTTCGTCAGGAACCCATGAGCCTGCAGCGCCTCAAGGAGGCCGCCGAGGCTGCCAAGAAGGAGCTCTCCAGCGCCCAGCAGACCGACATCAACCTGCCCTTCATTGGCATGAAGGACGGCCAGCCCCTCAACCTTGCCTACACGCTCACGCGTGCCGAGTTCGAGAAGATCACCCGCGACCTGCTGGACCGCTGCAAGGAGCCCGTCACCAAGGCCCTGCGTGACGCCAACATCCAGCTCTCCGAGATCTCCGAGGTCATCCTCGTTGGTGGCTCCTCTCGTATGCCCGCGGTGCAGGAACTGGTCAAGACCATGACCGGCAAGCAGCCCAACATGTCCGTGAACCCCGATGAGGTCGTCGCCGACGGTGCGGCCGTCCAGGGCGGCGTCCTGACTGGCGACGTCTCGGGCATCCTGCTGCTCGACGTCACGCCGCTGTCCCTGGGCGTTGAGACCATGGGCGGCATCATGACGCGCATGATCGACCGCAACACCACCATCCCGACCTCCAAGACCGAGGTCTACTCCACCGCCGCGGACAACCAGACCTCCGTTGAGATCAACGTCCTGCAGGGCGAGCGCGAGATGGCCGCGTCCAACAAGAGCCTGGGCAAGTTCCAGCTCACCGGCATTCCCGCCGCGCCCCGTGGCGTGCCCCAGATCGAGGTCACCTTTGACATCGACGCCAACGGCATCGTCAAGGTCACGGCTAAGGACAAGGCCACCGGCAAGAGCCAGCAGATCACCATCTCCGGCTCCACGGCGCTCTCCGACGAGGAAGTCGACCGCATGGTCAAGGACGCCGAGTCCCACGCCGAGGAGGACAAGGCCAAGAAGGACGAGATCGAGGTCCGCAACCAGGCCGACTCGCTGGCCTACTCCACCGAGCAGACCGTCAAGGAGCTTGGCGACAAGGTCCCCGCTGACGTGAAGTCCGAGGTCGACGCTGCCGTGGCCGAGGTCAAGACCGCCCTCGAGGGCTCCGACATCGAGGCCATCAAGGCCGCGAGCGAGAAGCTCCAGGAGGCTGGCCACAAGCTGGCGAGCATCGTCTACTCGCAGACCAACGACCAGGCCGCTGCCGGCGCAGACGCTGCTCCCGCGAACGACGACGTCGTGGATGCCGATTACGAGGTCGTCGACGACGAGTCCAACAACTAAGGAGTCCTCATGGCCACGAGCGACAAGGACAAGGACATGAAGGTCGAGGTCACCACCGACGACGAGAACACGCCCGAGGAGGGTTCGGCGGACACCGCCGAGCCCCAGGGCTCTGACGTCACCGAGCTCGACGAGGAGGCCATGGTCGAGGCCGCCCGCGCTGCTGGCGAGGCTGCCGCGGAGCAGGAGATCGAGGCTGACATCGACGCCGTCCGCGCCGAGCGCGACAAGTTTGCCGCGCAGCTTGCGGAGTCGCAGGACAACGAGGCCGCTGCCAACGCCCGCGCGAGCGAGGCCACCGATCGCCTGGCTCGCCTGCAGGCCGACTGGGAGAACTTCCGCCGCCGCACCGCCTCCGAGCGCCTGGCCGAGCGCGAGCGCGCCACGGAGAAGCTGGTGGAGAACCTGCTTCCCGTCATCGACGACCTCGAGCGCGCCATCGCCCACGCCCGCGGCACGGAGGGCGACGCGACGCTCGCCCAGTTTGCCGAGGGCGTGGAGGCTGTGCACACCAAGCTCGTCGGCGTGCTGGCCAAGGAGGGCGCCGAGGTCATCGATCCTGCCGGCGAGCCCTTTGACCCGCTGTCCCACCAGGCCGTGGGCCGCGTGGAGGACACCGATGCCTATGAGGAGACCGTCGCCGACGTGTACCAGAAGGGCTACCGCATGGGCGGCAAGGTCTTGCGCGCCGCGATGGTCACCGTCACCTACGGTGGTCCTTCTCGCCCCGCGGAGGAGCCCGAGCCTGAGCCCGAAGCCGAGGCCGATCAGGACGCCGACGGCGACGACAGCAAGGCAAACGAGCAGGAGTAGGTTCCTGCCACACATCGATTGAGAGGGGAGGCTCGCCATGGCCGACAAGAACTACTACGACATCCTGGGGGTCAAGCGCGACGCCTCCCCCGATCAGATCAAGAAGGCCTTCCATAAGCTTGCGCAAAAGTACCATCCCGACGCAGGCGGCGACGAGGCCAAGTTCAAGGAGATATCCGAGGCCTACGACACCCTCTCCGACGAGGAGAAGCGCCGTACCTACGACCAGTTCCTGGCCTTTGGCGGCATCCCTGGCGCCGGGCGCGGCTACAGTTCGTACGGCCAGGGCAGCGTGGACTTCCAGGACATCCTCAATAGCATTCGCAATGGCGAGGGCGCCTTTGGTGGCTTTGACTTTGGTTCCTTCTTTAACCAGCAGCCACGCGGACGCTCGCCGCGACCCGCCAAGGGCGGCGACCTCACGCTTCATGTGGACGTGACGGCCCAGGAGTCCTTTGAGGGCGTGACGCGCAAGGTCACCTACAAGGTCCCCTCCACCGGCGAGACCCAGTCCATCACAGTCAAGGTGCCCGCGGGCGCGGTCGACGGAGGCCGCCTGCGCTATCGCGGCCGCGGAGAGTACGGCACGGCCGGCGGCCCTCGTGGTGACCTCGTGGTGGTAACTCGCGTGGCCGAGCACCCCGTATTCAAGCGCGACGGCGCCGACGTCAACGTGGCGCTGCCCATCTCTGTCTACGACGCCGCGCTGGGCTGTGAGGTCACCATCCCTACGCCGGCTGGCAAGAAGATCAAGCTCAAGGTGCCGGCTGGGGTCCAGACGGGCAAGCGCTTCCGCTTCAAGGACATGGGCCTGCCCAACGTGCGCCGCAAGGGGTCGACGGGCGCCATGTACGTGACCGTGGAGGTCCGAACGCCCACGCGCCTCGCCTCGCGCGAGCGTGAGCAGCTCACGCAGCTGCGCGACGCCGACAACCGCACGTACCGCAAGGAAATCGATGACCTGCTCGCGCAGGGCAAGGCATAGGGGAGGAAGCATGGCACAGGAGGAAAGCGCTCGCGACAAGCCGCTTTACATGATCAGCGTCGCCGCCGAGCTCACCGGCATGCACCCCCAGACCCTGCGAGTCTACGAGCAAAAGGGGCTGGTCACGCCCGGTCGCTCGCGCGGTAACACGCGCCTGTACTCGCAGTCTGACATCGATCGTCTCAACCTGATCGCGCGCCTGACCGACGAGGGCATCAACCTCGCCGGCGTCGTCCGCATCCTTGACATGAGCGAGCGCGCGGTCGAGCGTGATGCCCAGATAGACGAGCTTCGCGCGCGCGTCCGCCAGCTTGAGGACGAGGTCCACGAGTTTAGGATGCGCGAGAGGATCACCGCGCTGGCGCCGTACGAGGGGGCTGGCCCCGAGCAGGTCATGCGCAAGCTTTTGGGCAGCTCACAGGACGAGTAGTGCCCGCAGCGCCTGGCTCTTATCTATAAAGAATTTAAGAGACAAGTGCTCTGTCCATTTGTCTCATCAGGTATGTCTTATGGCGATAAGAGCGGGGTGTGGT
>CAJOGH010000055.1:4438-11051 GCA_905233865.1 uncultured Atopobiaceae bacterium | reverse complement strand
TGGCGAGGGCGGCGGCACCGGTACCGGCGCTGCCCCCATCGTTGCCGACATCGCCAAGAACGACGTGGGCGCCCTGACCGTCGCCGTCGTCACCAAGCCCTTCGCCTTTGAGGGCCGCAAGCGCTCCGCCTCCGCCACGGACGGCATCGAGAAGCTTGCCAACGAGGTCGACACCCTCATCGTCATCCCCAACGACAGGCTCCTTTCCATCGCCGAGAAGAAGACCACGATGCTCGAGGCCTTCCGCATGGCCGATGACGTCCTGTGCCAGGGCACCCAGGGAATCACTGACCTGATTACCGTCCCCGGCCTGATCAACCTCGACTTCGCCGACGTGTGCACCATCATGCGTGGTGCTGGCACGGCCATGATGGGCATCGGTGTCGCCAGCGGCGATACCCGCGCGGTCGACGCTGCCCAGGAGGCCATTTCCTCCAAGCTGCTCGAGAGCTCCATCGACGGCGCCTCTCGCGTGCTTCTTTCCATCGCCGGTGGTCCCGACCTGGGCATCCAGGAGATCAACGACGCTGCCGACCTCGTCGCCTCCAACGTTGACGCCGACGCCAACATCATCTTTGGCACCACGGTCGACGACTCGCTCAGCGACCAGGTGCGCGTGACCGTCATCGCTACCGGCTTTGACGACTCCGTCAACCGCCAGCAGTCGCTGCCCACCTTTGACTCCACCCCGCGCCCCAGCGCGTCGTCTGTCCCCTCCGTTCCCCGCGTCCCCACGGACAACGGCAACAAGGAGTTCGACATCCCCGACTTCCTTCGCAACGCGCGCGGGTAGCATGACTGCTCCCAAGCTTGAGCGATATGACTCCTGTGGCGTGACCCTGCTGGGCGACACCAGTCGCCCCGGCGGGGTCACGTTCGCGTTTGCCGAGCGGGGCGGCGGCGTCTCGCAGGGGGAGTATGCGAGCCTCAACATAGGCAAGTCGTCCGAGATGGCCCAGCCAGAGATCCGCGAGAACGTGCGGAGGCTGCTGGCCGCCGTGGGCGCCGAGGACCTGGAGCGCAAGCTCATCCGTCCGCGCCAGATCCACACGGCCGATGTCGTGAGTGTGCGCGGTTCATCCCCGCGCGAGCTCTCCGTAGCGCGCGTCCGTGCGTCCGCTGGTGCCGACATCGTCGTGTGCACGGCCACGGACGTCCCCGTGCTCCTGTGCTCGGCCGACTGCGTCATCCTCGTGCTCGTGTGCGAGGGAGGCTTTGCCGTGGCCCACTCCGGCTGGCCTGGGACCATGGAGCGCGTGGCCGAGGTTGCCCTGCGCGAGCTGTGCGCGCATACGGGTGTCGACCCCAGTGAGGTCCTCTGCTATCTGGGACCGCACATCATGGTTGATGACTTCGAGGTCTCCGAGGAGCTTGCTGACCGCTTTGTCGAGGCCTTTGGTCCTCTGGCCGCGCCTACGTACCGGCACGTGAGCCTTGAGTACTGCATTCGCAAGACGCTCGTCGAGGCGGGTGCGTCGGAGGACAACATCACGAGCGCTGGCGTCTCCACCGCCTCCAATACTGACAGGTTCTTTAGCTATCGGGCGGAGGGAGGCGTATGCGGCAGGCTGGGCACGATAGCCGTGAGGCGCAGCTAGACCCTGGCTACGAGCGACACCTGTGCGATCGTTTTGCGTGGGTGCGCGAGCAGGTAGAGCTTGCATGCGCGCGCTCTTCTCGCAAGCCAAGCGAGGTTGAGGTCGTGTGCGTATCCAAGACCGTCGGCACCAGCGAGGTCCTTGCTGCGTTTGAGGCGGGCTTCACACACTTTGCCGAGAACCGCCCGCAGGAGCTCGTGCGCAAGCTCGAGGAGCTCCAGGACGCGCCCGAGCTCGAGCAGATGACCTTTGACATGATCGGCAACCTGCAGACGAACAAGATCAACCAGGTCCTGGGACGTGCGCGCATGATCCACTCCATCTCGAGCGAGCACCTTGCCCAGGCCGTGAGCAAGCGCGCCCTCGTGCGCGACCTGCGCGTGCCGTGCCTCCTTGAGGTAAACGTCAGTGGCGAGAAGAGCAAGGGTGGGATGACGCCCGACGAGTGCCGAGAGGCCGCCGAGCGCATTGCCGCACTTGACGGTCTTGACGTGCAGGGACTCATGACCATGGCGCCCAAGGGGGATGCGGACGCCGCTCGCCGTACCTTCTGTGGCCTGCGCGAGCTGGCCGACGACCTTACTGCGAGGACTGGGCTTGACCTGCCGCGCATCTCGTGCGGCATGAGCGACGATTTCGTTATTGCGGTGGAAGAGGGTTCCACCCTTATCAGATTGGGTAGGGTAGTCTTTAGCCAAGACTATGAAGTTCGGTAGCGCGGCTCGTGGGCGGCGCAAACACAGACGACGGGAGGAACGATGGGCTTTCTCGACTCCATCAAGGATAGGTTCGCCGGTCCGCGCGACGACGGGTATGGCGATTATGACGAGTACGATGACTTTGACGATTACGGTGAGTACCCTGGCGAGGCTGTTGGTGACGCGCGCCCTCGCGCCAATGAGCGCCACGGCTCCGGCGTGCTGGGCAACTCCTCGCGTCCCGCCGCTGACAGCGTGAACGTCCATACGCGCGGCGGTGGCGTGGGCATTCCCGAGCCGCGCAGCGCAAGCACGTGGGACAGCGACGCCACCACGACGACGCCTGTCACGCCCAGCGTTCGACCCGTTCCCGAGCCGGCGCCCGTGCACAACATGCCGCTGGGCGTGTCCGTGCCCTCCGTGCCCTCGAGCTACTCGTCGCAGATTCCTGCGCCTGCGCCCACTAGCCAGCTTCCGCCCTATGTGCTGAGGCCTAAGTCCTATGACGACGTGCAGACGCTGCTGAGCCGCGTTCGCACCAACCAGACCGTGGTGTTGGTGATGATTGGCACCAACCTCGACACGGCCAAGCGCATCCTGGACTTTGCCTATGGCTTCACCTGCGGCATCGACGGCCGTGTGACCGAGCTGGGCGACCGTGTGTTTGCCGTGTGCCCGCATGGTGTCGAGGTCACCTCCAACGACCTGGAAATGCTCGCACGTGAAGGCATCATCGACAAGTAGGGGACACTCACATGTATGAGAACGTAACGCTCATCGGCGGCGGCTCGATGGGGTCGGCCATTGCGGCCGGCATCGTAGGCTCTGGCATCCGCGAGGCCGCGCACGTCACCGTCTGTGACACCTACGAGCCCAAGCTCCAGGAGCTCAAAAGCACGCTTGGCGTCGCCACGTGCGTCTCGGTCTCCGAGGCGCTGGCGGCAGCTCCCGACGTCGTAATCCTCGCAGTCAAGCCTCAGGTCCTGCCCGAGGTCGTGAGCCAGAACGCCGCCGCCCTCGCCAGCTGCGGGCTTGTTGTGTCCATTGCGGCTGGTGTCAAAGTCGCCCAGATCGAGGGACTTCTCGCCGGAGAGGGTGGGCAGGCACACGTGGTCCGCGTCATGCCCAACCTCGCCATGGCCGTTGGTAGCGGCGCGAGTGCCATCTGTGCGGGCACGTATGCGACGGCCCAGGACACCGATGCCGTCGTCGAGCTCTTTGGCACGATGGGCCCGGCCTATGTGCTGCGCGAGGACCAGGTTGACGCTGAGGGTGCCGTCGTGGGCTGCGAGCCTGCGTTCGTGGCGCTCATGATAGACGCGCTCACGCGTCGCGGAATCGAGGCGGGCCTTCCTGCCCAGGCCGCACGTGAGATGATCACATCCACCATGCGTGGCGTGTGCCAGCAGCTGCTGGACTCCGGCGAGCACCCTCGTGCCTACATGGAGCGCGTGAGCTCTCCCGGTGGCACGACGATTGCGGGCCTGCGTGCGCTCGAGCCCTATCTCACGGCTGGCATCGACGAGGCTATTGACGCCGCCCTTGCCAGGACGGAGGAGCTCGCCCGCTCATGACGTATGCGCTGTTTCGTGTTCTTGCCACGCTGACCAACTTCTATCAGATTCTTATCGTCATATGGTGCATCCTCACGTGGATACCAACGTCAGGCGGTATTGTTGATGACATTCGTCGTGTGCTGGGCTCACTTGTGCAGCCCTATCTCGAGATCTTTAGGCGTCTGATTCCGCCCATTGGCGGATTCGACTTCTCTCCAGTTGTGGCAATTGTCGCTATCAACCTCATAATGAGGGCACTAGCGGTTATACTGTTGCGTTAGTAAAGCTCATAAAAGGCAGGCAAGGGGCCTCCCGAGCAAAACGGAAAGGGAAAAAGATGGCAATCACACCAGCAGACATCGAACAACTCACCTTCTCCCCGTCCAAGCACGGTTATGACACCGGCGAGGTCGACGCGTTCCTGGAGACCCTCTCCGGTGAGATTGACGGCATGCTTTCTAAGATCGCCGATCTCAAGAATCGCCTGAACAACTCCGAGCAGCAGCTTGCCGCCGCCCAGGCTCAGGTTGCCTCGCTTTCCAGCCAGGCTGCAGCCAGCGCCTCCGCGCCCGCGCCTCAGCCTTCCAGCGGTGCTTCCGAGCGTCAAATCTCCCAGGCCCTTATCGTGGCCCAGCAGAGTGCCGACCGGATCCTTAACGACGCCCGCGAGTCTGCAGACAAGATTCGCACCGAGGCTGACCAGAAGGCCCGCGAGGTCATCCGTCAGGCCCTGGCCGAGAAACAGAACGAGCTTGACGAGATCGACCGTCTCAAGGCGTCCCGCGAGGAGTTCCGCTCCGAGTACAAGAACCTCCTGCAGCACTTCATGGACGACGCCGACGCGGCGTTCCCTAACCAGCTGCTGAGCACGCCTACCGGCTCTGCCGCGGCTGCCACTCCCGTCGAACCCGCGCCCGCGCCGTACGCGCCTGCCAACGACGCTGGCTTTGGCGGCATCGACGACCTGGACTAGTTCAGCCTGCCTGAGCTAGCGCACACATAGCGCCTATGGTGGCGCGCGATCGGTTGGGATGTGCCTCCGGTCGCGCGCCATTGCGTTTGGACGCGCGATCCTCAAGTGCCTCACCTCCGTCGCTATGTTGGTAGCATCCTGCTATTTAAGGCGCCTGATTGGCGCCATCAAAGAGGGGAGGGCCTGACGCCGCGAGGTGGCTAGCGCGACGTGCTGGTGGGTTGGGGAAGCTCTCTTATGCCTTCGGCGTGCGAAAGCACGCCGTTGTTGTTCTCCTGTGTCTTTCCGCGGTAGCGAAGGGGTGTGGTGAGCGTGGCGGGATCCACACGCGGTGCCATGTCGGGCATGTCGCGCCAAAAGCGCTTGGGCATCCAGCTCGCTCGTAGGTCGTAGCCCCTCATGGATGAATCGCGCCCCGTAAGTGAAACCTGGTCGTAGAAGGTTCGCCACATCTGCTGGATGTAGCGCTCGTCCTCGCTAATGCGCTCTCCTTGCGCTCTCATTTGCTCTACGAGCTCGGGGTCGAGCTTGGTTACCACTATCCTCTCGTTAGAGAAGACGCCGATTCCGTGGTTGGGATCGAGCATGCAAAACGGCGTCGTACCCATGCGCGCGCGAAAGTATCCAGCTGTTGCGGGCAGCGTGTTGGCCTTTGGTCTAAAGAGGCTGTAGTACAGGCCGTTGTTAGGCTGCCTAAAGCGGACGAACTGGCGCGTGCGCTCGCATTCGTCCACCACATAGCTTGCAAGGTCGTCCACGGCCCGCACGCGCGGGTCTGCAATGTTGTTTCGGACCTGGTTTCCTTGGTCAAAGCAGAGCCTCACGTATTCGTGCACAGCCTGGGGCATTTCCTCGCTGTCTGAGAGGGCGGCGTAGTGGATCATGTTCACACAGCTCTCGGTGCAACCGCCTCCGCACCTGCCACCGCGGGCGCACGGGCATCGGTTGGCTACGCGGCGTTCCAGACCGCGCATGACACGTTCGGCCAGGGTGACGTCCTCGGGTACGTCGACAATCGTCTCGCCGAAGCGCGGGCTCATTGACGCACCTGCGGCAAGGCGAACCTGATCGGGCTTGGCGTGTGCAAGGTAGGTGATGCCTATGGCGGAGAGCACGCCCTCAGTGGATCGTTCGCATGCTACCAGGGAGCTGTCACCTTGTGCAAGCGTTTGGCTTAGCCGTTCCACGGCCTCGTGGACGGGCTCTGAGATGGACCCGTCAGAAGAGGGTCGGCTGGAGCTCAACGCGGTTTCGTGTAGCGTTGTAACGAGAGCTCTTCTCACCCGCAATCACCGCCTCCCTGATGAGAGAGGGGTCAGAGGGTGTCCTCATATCTCGCTTGCCCCTGCAGGTCACAAAGAAGCGTGCACGCTTGAGAACGATGCGGAGGGCCTTGAGGTCGTCAAAGTCCAGCGGGGCGTGACGGCGTGCCGTCATGATCTTGCGTGCGCCCGTGACGCCGATGCCGGGAACGCGCAGGAGCTGGGACTCGGGGGCGTTGTTGACCTCTACGGGGAAACGCTCGGGGTGGGAGAGGGCCCAGGCCATCTTGGGGTCGACGTCGAGGTCGAGCCAAGGCGCGTCTTTGCTAACCAGCTCGTCAGCGGTGAATGAGTAGTAGCGCATGAGCCAGTCGGCCTGATAGAGCCTGTGCTCGCGGCGAAGGGGCACGGGAGTTGTCTGGGCGGGCAAGCTTGGGTCGTCCATGACGGGGATATAGGCGCTAAAGAACACGCGCTTGAGGCCGAACTTCTGGTAAAGGGCGCTCGACAGCTTGAGGATGTGATT
>CAJOGH010000055.1:0-4331 GCA_905233865.1 uncultured Atopobiaceae bacterium | reverse complement strand
GCCGGCACGAGCTGGGAACCAGGGGGCGCGGCCCACCCTGGCCCCAGCGCGTGCTCGGTGGCGATGGTGGAAGCAATCTGTGCCATGGGGCTCAGGACGTCGTGAGCCCCCTTGTCAGGACAAAGGCGCTGCAGGGACTCCTTGCTCGGAAGCTCGATGTTGGAGGAGAGGCGATCGGCCAGCCGACCGATCCTGTCAAGGAGGTCGGGGGAGGTCCCAGGGATGACCTTGGCATGCACATAGCCGTTGAACTTGAACTCCTGCCTGAGTATCTCTAACGTGCGGATCATGCGCTCGGTCGTGGAGTCGGCGCAGCCCAAGACCCCAGATGACAGAACGAGCCCCTCGATGTAGTTACGCTTGTAGAAGTCGACAGTCAGGCTCGCAAGCTCTCGCGGCTCAAAGGTGGCGCGGGCGCAGGTGTTTGACCTACGGTTCACGCAGTAGGCGCAGTCAAAGCTGCACGCATTGCTCATGAGGACCTTGAGTAGCGTAATGCAGCGTCCGTCAGCACTGAACGCGTGGCAGCAGCCGGCGTTTGATGCCATACCCAGCATGCCCTTCTTGGGTCCTCGCTGGACGCCGGAGGAGGTGCAGGCGGCATCGTACTTGGCGGCATCGGCGAGTATTCCGAGCTTGCTCAGGGTGTCCATGACGTCTGCACCTCCCTTGCGGCTGTAGATAGAACGCTTGTTCGTATTCTATCATGTTCGAACGTCTGTTCGCAAGTGACGTCCAAACATATTTTCTTGGGGCAGGTACAATGCCCTTACATAGAGATGGAGGACTAGGTATGGATATCAATGTTGAAGCAGTTGCTGCTCGTGCCCATGAGCTTCACGAGGCAGGCTACAACTGCGCCCAGGCCGTGGCCTGTGCGGTAGCTCCCGAGCTTGGCGTTGATTCTGATCAACTGTTCCGCGCTCTTGAGGGGTTTGGTCTTGGCATGGGTGACATGTCCCAGACCTGTGGTGCCGTGTCCGGCGCCGTTGCTCTCGTGGGCCTGGTCTACAGCAGTGGTGAGGACAACCCAAAGAGCAAGGGCGCTACGTACAAGGTGTCGCGTGAGGTTTCCCAGCGCTTTGCCGCAAAGAATGGCATGACCATCTGCCGCGAGCTCAAGGGCATCGACACGGGAACCGTCGTCCGCTCGTGCCCTGGCTGCATCGACGATGCCGTCAGGATCGTCCTCGATCTCATCTAGCTTGCGTGCCCCGCAAAAACGCGCAACAATCGCGCGTGCGCGGCCACCAGATTCCAGTGACCTGCCTATTTGTGCGGACTGCCAGAATTGTTGCGTGTTTTTACTATGCGGCCCGCCTTTGCGCGGCCGTTCCTAGGGTGGAGAAGAGCGAAGTGGGCCTATAAGCCGGGTTCTGTCGTGGACGACCATTTATCTAGGACCTACGTTGCCATAGGTCTCAAGCGCGCAACCCGAGCGCGGTGCGGGCCACACCATGGCGCTCCTATTTGCGTTTGCTCCAAAAGGGGCTTGCCAAGCCGCCGTGTTGCCACGACGCTGGTGGTCTCTTACACCACCGTTTCAGCTTTTCTCTCACCTGCTTGCGCAGGCAGCGGGAGTCTTCTTTTCTGCGGCGCTTTCCGTCGGGTTACCCCGCCCGGCCGTTAGCCGGCTTTCTGCCCTGTGGAGCCCGGACTTTCCTCATGTGCCTTGCGGCACCCGCGGTCATCTGGCCCACTTCGCGCCTGCGATTGTATCGCAGCTTCCTGCCAACGCCCACTGGGCATGCCGTCCTACACGGGATGCGAACAAGAACGACTGCGGCGACACTGTCCTTGGTCGAAGCCCTACTGGCAGGCTAGCGTTGCCTCGAGCCACAGTAGCTGCCAGGCAAAGGCCAGCCCATGCTCGACGCTTGCCATGTCAATCCACTCCTCGCGTGTGTGCATCCCCGCGCCAGAGACAGCGCCAACGCAGATTGCGGGAATACCTCGGCTAAGCGGAACGTTCACGTCGGTCGAGGCCGCCTCGGGCTGCGCCACCTGCTCACAGGCGACGCGCATGGCCGCGCGCGTGCGTGCCAGCAGTGCCTCCTTGAGGTCAGGGTCCACGTGGCCCGCGCCGGGGCGTGCGCCCACCAGCTCGATGCCAATGCTCGTGTTCTTGCTGTTGTGTGCCGCGATGAGCTTCTCGAACTTCCTCTGCATGATTGCGAGATCCCTGTTGTTGGGGCTGCGATACTCCAGTAACGCACTCGCCTCTGCCGCGATGGCGTTGACGGTCGTGCCGCCCTCGACGACTCCGGCGTTGACTGTCATGCCCTCTGGCCGAGAGAGCTTGTAGAAGTCGCATAGCAGCTTGCTCATCTCGTGAATCGCGTTAGGCTTGCCAAAGTCAAAGTACGAGTGTCCGCCCTCGCACGTTACCGTGACGCGCCACCTGTGAGAGCCTACGGCGCCGTTGATGGCCTCACCCAGATAGCAGTCAAAGGCAACATGCTCGCCAACCGTATGGCCAAGCTGCTCATAGACGGCCTTGGTACCGTCAAGGTTGCCTAGTCCCTCCTCGCACACGTTGGCAACGACGTATACGTCGCGCGAGAGCTTGCTGCGGTTTCGTGCGAGGTCACGCGCGCATAGGAGCATCACTACAAGGTTGGCGGTGTCGTCGCCAATGCCTGGCGCATACATGCGACCGTCGTGTTCCCTCACCTCGAAGCTCTTGTCGTCAAAGACCACGTCTGTGTGGGCCGAGATGACAAGGGCATTGCTCCGGGCCTCGCGGCTCAGCCGTTCGGTTGGCCTGATGTGCCAGATGACATTGGCGTTGTCGTCTAGCCGCACGTCGGCGGCCGCTCCCGTTTGCTGGATTATCCAGGCGTACACCCATGCCGCGCGCTTTTCCTCGTGGCGGGTGGGCGCGCCTATGGCCGCAAGCTCGCGCAGCATGTCGAGAGCCTCCTGGTGGTTGGACTTTGCCCACGTGCGCGCAGGCTGACCCTTGGCTGTCATTTTGCTTAAATTGTTCATAGTTCTCCCTTTGTCAGCTTCCAAGGATAGCGCAGTCTGTCGTGTTCACGAGCGCCTGTTACGCCGCTACAATAGTGGGGAAGGGAGCAGCATGGGACAGTCGAGTTATACGACGATTCGCTCTGGCATGGAGGCTACGGGCGAGGTCGTCGACCGCAAGAGCCGCTTTATTGCCCAGATCGCCCACGTTGCGGGCGAGCGCGAGGCCGAGGAGTTCATTGCCGCTGTCCGCGCGCGTCATCATGACGCGCGTCACAACGTTCCCGCATGGATTTTGGAGGACGGTCGCGAGCGTTGCTCGGACGACGGCGAGCCCAGTCACAGCAGTGGCCTGCCCACGCTCGAGGTGCTTCGCGGTGCCGGACTTGCGAACGTGTGCTGTGTGGTCACGCGCTACTTTGGCGGCACGCTCTTGGGCACGGGCGGGCTTGTGCGTGCCTACACGGCGGCCACGCAGGCGGCAATCGCGTCGGCGCGCGAGCATGACCAGCTGGCGGTCATGACGTTGGTTACGCCGGTCGTCGTCCAGATCCCCTACAGCGCCTATGACCGGGTGAGTCGCATGGCCGCCGATGCGGGTGCGCATGTGCGTGACACCCTCTTTGAGCAGGATGTTCAGCTAACCCTTGCGTTCCGTGCAGGGGAGGAGGCGGCGTTTGTCGAGCGCCTTCGTGAGATGGCCGCCGGCGAGGAGCTTGCGCGCGTGGGCGAGCCCTCGTTTGGCCCGTTCTAGCCCTTGTGTCGCCTGCTGGCTCATGTGAAACAGTGGAGTATTTAGGCAGTATTAAGCTCCTTTTGGAAAATGGTGTAGACTTTTACCGTTAGGCGACGGAAGGAGCCACCATGCCAATCGCAGCTAACTCAAACCCTGGCATGCTCAAGTCTTTGGAAACTACCATTGGTGCCCGTCGAGGGCGTATGGTGACGCGTGCGATTCTGGTCATTGTGGCCGCACTTGCTTGTGTCGCTGCCTTTGCGCGTCCGGCACGTGCCGAGGGCTCGGGCGATGTCTGGTGGCGCATCAACGGTACGACGCTCGAGTTGAGCGGTTTTGAGGCGGGTGGATACAGCAAATGGGAGTCCAACACCGAGGTGTTCACGGAAGCCCCGTGGAAAGAGCAATCCGCATCCATTGTGTCTGTTTCCGTCACGGGCTCACTCGCGCCGTTTTCCATAAACGGTTGGTTCGAGGGGATGGGGCACATAGCGAGTGTCGATCTTAAGAACTTGGACCTCACGTACTGTGTCGATATGCAAAAGGCATTCATGAAGTGCACCAGCCTCACAAGCGTTGACCTGTCTGGCAAGAGCTTTGACGCGGTCGAGAACATGTCGATGCT
>CAJOGH010000054.1 GCA_905233865.1 uncultured Atopobiaceae bacterium | reverse complement strand
CCAGCCTGCGAGCGCACAGCGCCGTGGTGGCGGTCGCAGGCGTCCGCCCGAGCCGCCCAAGTCCGGCATCGCTGGAGTCATCCAGTGGTTCACCTCTGACCAGCGCAGGCTCTTTGTTCTTATCGGCGCGCTCGTCGTGGTGCTCATCATGCTCGTCATCATGTTCAGCGTGAGCTCGTGCGTCGCGGGACCGGTCAACGAGTCTAAGTCCGTGTCGGTAACGACGGCCGTGCCTGTGACCTCGCAAGCAACCACCAAGGCCGCGACCTCTACAAAGACGACCGTCTCAACCTCATCCGCCGCCACGACCTCTGCCACCACGCCCGCCGCCGTGACCGCCACGAACGTCACGGTCAAGGTGGCCGATGGCGAGGTCACCTGGCTTGAGATTGTCAACGACGGCACGTCGGCCGTGGCCGAGCAGGTCACGGGACCCTGGGAGCAGACCTATACGGTCACCAAGTCCATGAACGTGCAGGTTAACAACATCACTGCTGTCTCGGTGACCAAGAACGGCGAGCAGGTCCAGTTTGACTCGCGTACCTCGGGTGTGGGCTCGGTGACCATCCAGGGCACCGACCCTGCCGCCGCGACCGCCGCCGCAACCACCGCAGCGTCTGATGGCGAGTCCCTCGATGCCGAGGGCTCCAGCTACTAACACACAAACGAAAGGATCACCATGGCCAAGGACTCCAGCTTTGACGTCGTGTCCACCGTGGACATGCAGGAGGTCGACAACGCCTACCAGCAGTGCCTTCGCAACCTCAAGCAGCGTTACGACCTCAAGGACTCGGGCGCTACCGTCGAGCTCAACAAGGCCGACGGTACCTTCGTGGTGACCGCGCCCTCCGACTATGTCGCTCGCCTGGTCATTGACGTGCTGGGCACCTGCCTGGTCAAGCGCAAGGTCGACCTCAAGGCGGTGCGCTGGGGCGACCCGCAGGCTGCGGGCGGCCAGACCGTTCGTCAGGTGGGCACGCTCGTCCAGGGCATCGACCAGGACACCGCTAAGAAGATTGCCAAGGACATCCGCGACCTCAAGCTCAAGTGCAAGCCGCTCGTGGAGGGCGACAAGCTCCGCGTGTCCAGCTCCTCGCGCGACACCCTCCAGGAGGTCATCGCCTTCCTGCGCGACCAGGACTACGGCCTGCCCCTCCAGTTCAACAACTATCGATAAGAACGGACGCTCCCAACCATGTCCAAGGTCCTCTACATCACCCTGGGCTGCGCCAAGAACGAGGTCGACACCGACCGCATGCGCGCGCTGCTCACGGGCGCCGGTTATGGCGAGGCAAGCTCGGTCGACGAGGCTGACGTTGCCATCGTGAACACCTGCTCGTTTTTGGCCAGCGCGACCTCCGAGAGCATCGAGTGCACGCTGACCCTTGCCGAGGAGGCCGTCGAGGGCGCCCGCAGCCTTCCCATCGTCATGTGTGGCTGCGTTCCCTCACGCTACGGTGATGACCTGCCCTCCGAGCTCCCTGAGGTCGCGGCGTTCGTCCGCCATGATGAGGAGGACGGCATCGTGGAGGTCGTCGACCGCGTACTTGGGAGAGGTGCCCAGGTTCACGGCGAGGAGCCGTCCGTCCTGCGAACCGTTGAGGCTGCCAGCGCCTTCGTGAAGATCTCCGACGGCTGCGACCGCTACTGCACCTTCTGTGCGATTCCCTACATCCGTGGCCGCTATGCCTCGCGCCCAGCCTCAGAGATCCTGTCCGAGGTGGACATGCTTATGGCCGGCGGGGTACGCGAGGTGGTTCTTATCGGCCAGGACACGGGCGTGTGGGGCCATGACCTGGATGGCGCGCCTACCCTCGCTGACCTCCTGCGCGACGTGGCCGACCACGTCCGTCCCTACCATGGCTGGGTTCGCGTCCTGTACCTGCAGCCCGAGGGCATGACCGACGAGCTCATCTCCGTCATCCGTGACGTCGACGAGGTCCTGCCCTATATTGACATCCCCGTCCAGCATTGCTCGACGCCCGTGCTCCATGCCATGGCGCGCCGCGGCTCCGCCGAGTCCTACCTCGAGCTCTTTGAGCGCCTGCGTCGTGAGATCCCCGGCATGGCCCTGCGCTCCACGGCTATGGTTGGCTTCCCCGGCGAGACGGACGAGCAGTTTGACGAGCTCATGGACTTCGTCGAGCGTGCCGAGTTGGACTACTGCTCCGTCTTTGCCTACTCGCCGGAGGAGGGGACCCGCGCAGCCGAGCTTCCCAACCAGGTGAGCGACGACGTCAAGGCCGATCGCAACCAACAGATGGTCGACCTCTGCGAGCAGATGGGCTTCAGTGCCACCGCCGCCCATGTGGGCGAGGAGGTCGACGTCATCATTGACGGCATCGAGGAGGGGGAGGACGGCCCCGAGCTCGTAGGCCATACCTGGTTCCAGGCTCCGGACTCCGACGGCGTCGTTCATATCGAGGAGGGCGAGGCGTCTGTGGGCGACATGGTCCGCGTTAGGCTCGTCGACTCGTTCTGCTATGAGCTCGTCGGCACGATCGTGGAGGGACGCTAGATGGCGGACTCGTCGCGCGGCGGTTTGTGGACCCCAGCCAACATCGTCACCCTCGTTCGCGTGGCGCTGCTACCACTCTGGCTTCTTCTGGCCGAGCTCAGTCCCGCTATCCGCGGCGACGCGGCCCTGGTGAGCCCCTGGGTCGTCCTCGTTGTCTACGTGCTCATCTCGCTGACCGACAAGCTCGACGGGCACTTGGCGCGCAGCAGGGGAGAGATAACCACCTTTGGCAAGTTCCTTGACCCCATTGCCGACAAGCTTGCGGTGCTTGTGGCCCTCTGCTACCTGCTCGAGGTGCACCTGGTGTCGCCGTGGGTCCTGCTCATCGTGCTCTCGCGTGAGTTCCTCGTGAGCGGGCTTCGCATGGTCGTCGCATCCCATGGCGTGGTCGTTGCCGCGTCCAACCTGGGCAAGTGGAAGACGGCCACCACGATGATCGCGCTCTGCGGCCTGTTGGGGCTGCTGTGTGTGACCGACGGCCCCGTCCACTTTGCGTTGTGGTGGATCAGCTATGTGATGCTGGCCGTAGCCTGCGTGCTCACGGCGTGGTCTGGCATAGACTATGCCGTCAAGAGCTGGAACCTGATGAGTGAGGAATCTGATGGTCGATAAGGACATAGAGCTGCCAAGCCAGGACGACCTGCGCGCGCTCGCGACGGACGTCCTCGAGAGCGCCCGTCGCGCGGGTAAGACGGTCGGTACGGCCGAGTCGTGCACGGGAGGCCTGGTGAGTGGCACGTTGACTGCTATTGCCGGGTCGTCTGACGTCGTCATGGGGTCGGTCGTTTCTTATGCGTGCTCCGTCAAGCACCGCGTCCTTGGCGTGAGCCAGGAGACGCTCGACACGGTGGGTGCCGTCTCCCAGGAATGTGCCTGTCAGATGGCCGAGGGCGCACGGCGCGTGCTAGCGAGTGACGCCGCCGTGGCGGTGACGGGCATCGCGGGACCTGGTGGTGCCGTTCCCGGCAAGCCCGTGGGCACGGTCTGGTTTGCGTGCTCTATCGGCTCTGACACCGTCTCGGAGCGTCACGTGTTCTCGGGTGACCGCGACGCCGTGCGTGCGAAGACGGTTGCCACCGCCCTTGAGCTGCTGCTTCGCTCTCTTGGCTAGGGTAGTCGTAAAAACCATCCAAAAGTTGAATTTTGGCTTCCTAATGGCCTGGTAGAAGGCTTGACGTGGTAGAAATGTTGCATTTCTACCACGTGTTTGTATGCGCGAATGGAATGTCTGCCCAGGCGTCTGTGCGACACTGTGACAAAAGCGAGGCGCCTCTCGCATCCAGCATTGACTACGAACGAATGTTCGTATATCGTTAGGACGTCAAAGGGACAGGAGAAACCATGGCCAAGAAGTCAACTACCACCCGCACCGTCCAGGAAAAGACCTACGGCGAGGAGCGCGCGGCCGTCATCGCCGATACCGAAAAGAAGATCGAGCAGAAGTTTGGCAAGGGCTCGATCATGCGCTTTGGCGACGAAGGGCCCAAGTTCGAGGTCGAGGCGATTCCGACGGGCACGATCGCGCTCGACTACGCGCTCGGCATAGGCGGCGTCCCGCGTGGCCGCATCGTCGAGATCTACGGCCCTGAGTCGTCAGGCAAGACCACGCTGTCGCTCGAGATCCTCGCTGAGGCCCAGGCTATGGGCGGCGTGGTCGCCTTCATCGACGCCGAGCATGCCCTTGACCCCGGGTATGCAGCCCGCATAGGCGTCGACATCGACGAGGTCCTCATCTCGCAGCCTGACTATGGCGAGCAGGCCCTTGAGATCTGCGACATGCTCGTGTGCTCTGGAGCCATCGACGTCGTTGTCGTTGACTCCGTGGCTGCGCTCGTGCCGCGAGCGGAGATCGAGGGCGAGATAGGCGACACGACCGTTGGCCTCCAGGCCCGCCTGATGAGCCAGGCGCTGCGCAAGCTTGCCATCTCGCTCTCCAAGTCGGACACGACCTGCATCTTCATCAACCAGCTGCGCGAGAAGATTGGTGTCATGTTTGGCAACCCGGAGACCACCCCAGGCGGACGCGCCCTCAAGTTCTACTCGTCCGTCCGCATGGACATCCGTCGTATAGAGTCCATCAAGCAGGGCAACGACGTCATCGGCAATCGCGTCCGTGTCAAGGTTGTCAAGAACAAGGTGGCACCTCCCTTTAGGACCGCCGAGTTCGACATCATGTACGGAACGGGCATCTCCAAGGAGGGCTCCATCCTCGACCTGGGTGTCGAGCTTGACATCGTCAACAAGTCAGGGGCTTGGTACACCTATGGCCAGGAGCGCCTGGGGCAGGGTCGCGAGGCGGCCAAGGAGTTCCTGCGGTCCAACCCTGAGCTCCTGGAGGAGATCGACACCAAGGCACGCGTTGCCATCGGCCTTGTCGTGGACGACGACGCTCCCATTGCCGCAAGTGCCGAGGACGTGGGCGTGACGGAGGGCTCCGGTGCCTAGCGCTCCCAAGGAGATACAGGCGGGCGGCGTGCGCGTGGTGTTTCCTGCGCGCGCCGCCAGCTCCTTTGCCCAGGCGCGTAAGCCACCGGCACGCGTCTGGCTACGTGATGACGTGCCCGCGGACGCCCCGGCCGACCTCCAGGTTCCGGTTCTCGTGGGGCGCGCCCTCTGTGCCGCCCTGCGCGAGGGGGCTTTCGTGTCAACGATAGGCGAGCTGGAGGCGCTCGTGGCTCGCCTTGCCCCCGACGTCGCGCGCAAGCGTGCGATAGGTCTTGCGGACATGCGCGAGTATTCACGCCACGACCTCGCTCAACGTCTTGTCCGTGATGGCTTTGACGAGGACCTGGCACGTGCAACCGCTGCGCGCATGGAGGAGGTCTATGTCATAAACGACGAGCGTTACGCGGACATGTTCGTGCGCTCCAAGGTCTCGGCTGGCTGGGGGGAGCGACGCATCGTGTCCGAGCTCGCACGTCATGGCATTGACGTGGCGCAGACGCTCAAGGGTTGGCCCTATGGCTATCTAGACTCAGATGACGAGACCGCTCGTGCCCAGGCACTTGTCGCGCGCAGGTGTATTCCTCAGAAGAACGCCTACCAGAAGCTTGTTAGGTTTCTTATGGGCAGGGGGTTCTCGTATGGCGTGGCGTCAGAGGCCGTCAGTCGCCAGCTCGAGGCCGCCGCTCAGCGTGAGGATGTTTGACACCCTCATCAATCACACATAGAATAATACCGTCACCTAGCTGACTTCCGTATGTCGCTCAAAGCGCGGCATACGTCTTACTTTTACCTGCTCTACCTTGCGTTTTGTGATTCGTCGCAGGGCGCAGCATAGCTTGTGATAGCAAGGTCGTCGTCTCCTAGGGACGGGTTCTGCCGCACGTTGGCAGTCTCCTGAACACGTCAAACGTAGGTAACTAGGAGCAGACATGGACAGCATGGCAATTGTGTTCTGCGTGGTTGGCGTCGTCGCCGGCGCCGTCATCGCGTACCTCGTCCTCTCCGCGCGCAACAGCTCTCGTTTGCGCGAGGCGGACGAGAAGATCTCGGGCGCACAGAAGCGCGCCGAAACCATCGAGGCCGAGGCCCAGGCCAAGGCTGACAAGACCATCCGCGAGGCCGAGAGCGCCAAGAAGGAGCGCCTCCTGGAGGCCAAGGAGGAGATCCTCCAGCAGCGTCAGGCCGCCTCGGCAGAGGAGAAGCAGCGCAAGAGCGAGCTGCGCAAGCTCGAGAGCAGGGTCATGCAGCGCGAGGAGTCCCTTGACCGCCGCAATGACGCGCTCGACGCGCGCGAGTCCCAGCTCTCCAAGCTCTCTGGTGACATTGACCGCCGTTCCAAGGAGCTTGACCAGGCCTTCGAGCGTCAGACCGTCGAGCTCGAGCGCATCTCCACGCTCACGCGCGAGGACGCCCACAAGGAGCTCATTGACCGCGTGCGCGCCGACTGCGTCAAGGAGGAGGCCCAGATCCTGCGCGAGAGCGAGCAGCGTGTGCGCGCCAGTGCCAACAAGCAGGCACGCGAGATCGTCGCCGTTGCCATACAGCGCTGCGCTTCCGACCAGGCCGGCGAGATCACCGTCACCTCTGTCCACATTCCCTCTGACGACCTCAAGGGCCGCATCATCGGCCGTGAGGGCCGCAACATCCGCACCTTCGAGCAGGTCACGGGCGTGAGCCTCATGATCGACGACACGCCCGAAACAGTCTT
>CAJOGH010000053.1 GCA_905233865.1 uncultured Atopobiaceae bacterium | reverse complement strand
CACGACGGAGAATCCCTACTTTGAGGTCAACTCTGCGCTTATCTCGCGCTCGCGCGTGGTGGAGCTCTCACCGCTTGACGACGACGCCATCCGCACCATCGTCAGCCGCGCGCTGACCAGCGAGGACGGCCTGGCGGGCGCCTACGAGCTCGATGACGACGCGCTGGAGCAGATCGTCACCCTCTCTGGCGGCGATGCCCGCGCCGCGCTCACCTCGCTCGAGCTCGCAAGCCTTATGGCCAGCCCTCCCGCGGGCGAAGAGATGCCCGCGAGCCCCATCCGCGTGACGCTCGACCACGTGCTCGAGGCCAATCCGCGTCGCGGTCTTACGTACGACAAGAGCGGGGACATGCACTACGACATCATCTCCGCGTTCATCAAGTCCATGCGCGGGAGCGACCCCGACGCCGCCCTGTACTGGATGGCGCGCATGATCGACGCCGGCGAGGACCCCAAGTTCATCGCGCGCCGCATCTTCATCCTTGCCAGCGAGGATATTGGCAACGCCGACCCACAGGCCCTGCTCATCGCCGAGGCGGCCTTCAAGGCGGTCGAGGTCATCGGTCTGCCCGAGTGTCGCATCAACCTTGCTCAGGCCGTGACCTACATGTGTCTGGCGCCCAAGTCCAACGCAGCGGAGGCCGGCATCGACGCGGCCCTGGCTGAGGTCCGCTCTGGTCCGCGCCGCGAGGTCCCCAGCTACCTGCGCGACCGCCACCGTCCTGGCTCGGAGGAGTACGGCGCCTACCTCTACCCGCACAACTACGAGTCCGGCTGGGTGGACCAGCGCTATCTGCCCGAGGGGCTGGAGCGCGGCTGCTTCTACCACCCCAGCGAGCGCGGCTGGGAGGGCTGGCGCACCGACGCCGCCTCTCGCGACCGGCGCTAGACCGCCTGCGACCTCGGCGCGTCTTCTTGGCGCGATAACGGGTAGAATGGACGAACGTGAATGTAGTAACGGCTCATCCTAAGGAGCACCCATGGAGATCACTCCGCTGAACATCGCCATCATCGTCCTTGTCGTCGCTGGCATCTGGGCCATCGTCGAGCTTGCCATGACCCTGCGCTCCGCGCGCAAGACCCTGGACGAGGCCTCCAACACCGTCGAGGAGCTCCAGCCCATCATCTCTAAGGTCGACGGCATGGTCGACGAGCTCGAGCCCGCCCTCAAGCAGGTCGACCCGCTGCTCGAGCGCACCAACACGGCCATTGACGCCGTGACGGTCGACCTCATGCGTGTCGACTCCATCCTGGGCGAGGTCGAGTCCGTGGCCGGCACTGCCCACAACGTGACCAACTCCGTGTCCGGCGTCGTCGACAAGGTCGCCAGCGCCGCTACCAACGCTGTTGCTGGCGTGGCCTCCAAGATCGGCGGCGGCGATTCCGGCGTCACCGCGGCCCTTGAGGGCGCTGCCTCTGGCGCGGCTGACGATACGGCCGACAAGAGCCAGGGTCAGAAGAACTACTACACCTACCCCTCGCAGCCCGCCACCCCGGCCGAGGACAAGGCCACCCCGGCCGAGACGGGCGCCAAGCCCGAGGCCGCAGCTGCTCCCGCCTCCGACGCGCAGGGGGAGTAGACAGCCATGAGCCAGGCAACGCCGGTCACCCTCTCCGTCCCCGCGCACGCTGACTACGCGCGCAGCGTCCGCATGCTGGCCGCCAACCTTGCGGTCGTGCAGGGGCTGTGCGTCGACTCGGTCGAGGACGTCCGCATGGCGGCAGAGGAGGGCTTCATCTACGCCTGCGCTACAGGCGTCCAGAACTGCCAGATTGTCTTTGAGCCTGCCGAGTCGGCCATGCGTATGGCCTTCAAGCTCGGCGATGCCGACCCTGAGTCCGAGGACCTCAGCTTTGCGCTTATGCTCCTCACGGCCATCTGCGACGAGGTCAAGGCGGACGATGATGCGCACGAGCTGCGCGTCCTTGTCAGCTGCGGCGGTGCCTATGCCCAGTAGCAAGTCTTCCGGCTCGCGTCGCTCGTCCAAGAAGGCCTGGGACAAGGAGCGCACCGCGGCCCTGTTCAAGCGCTACAAGGAGGACGGTGACCTCGAGGCGCGCGACCAGCTTATCGTCAACCACTCCAACCTCGTGCACTACGTGGCAAACAAGTATGCCAACCGAGGCCAGGACCTCGATGACCTCGTGCAGGTGGGGCAAGTGGGCCTCATCAAGGCCGTTGATGGCTTTGACCCCTCGCGAGGGCTGGAGTTCACCACCTACGCCACGCCCACCATCATGGGTGAGATCAAGCGTTACTTTAGGGACAAGGGCTGGAGCGTGCGCGTGCCCCGTCGCCTGCAGGACCTCTCCATTAAGGTCAACGCGGCGACCGACGAGCTCACGCGCGAGTACCAGCGCTCTCCGTCCGTAAAGGAGATAGCCGAGTACCTCGATGTCTCCGTTGATGACGTCCTCGAGGCCATGGAGTCGTCCTCGGCCTACTCGTCAGTCCCCTTCGATGCCTCCGAGGGTGACGAGGACGAGCCTCCCGCACTCTCAAGCAAGCTTGGCGAGGAGGACAAGGGCCTTGTGAATGCCGACGACCGCCTTGACCTCTCTGACGTCCTACGCGAGTGCGCGCCCCGCGAGCGCGAGATCCTCCAGATGCGCTTTGAGGAGAACCTCACGCAGTCCGAGATCGCCAGCCGTCTGGGCGTGTCCCAGGTGCAGGTCTCACGCCTCCTGCGTCGCACACTCCAAAAGCTTCAGGAACGTATGGGAGCCACCGACGAGGCTGTCGACGCGTAAAGGAGTATCCATGAGCGACAAGACCACCGTCGTCGACCCGCGCGACGCTCAGGGCAACGTGCCCGAGGACAAGACGCCAGCATCGTCGCGCTGGCTGCGTCGCGGCATCCGCGTGTGGGCCATCATCGGCATCATCCTGTTGATTGCCGCTGCCGTCTTTTGCGGCGGCATGATCTCCTATGCGCTCTCGCTCCTTTTGGGCGGCGTTGTCCTGGGCTTCATCTGCAGCCCGGTGACCAACTGGCTCGAGGACCGCGGCCTGTCTCGTGCCGCAGGCGCCGGCGTCGCGCTGCTGTTGGTAATTGTCGTCATCATCGGCATGGTGCTCGTCATCGTTCCTCCTTTCGTGGAGCAGACCATTGAGCTCCTGCGTCGCGTGCCCGACTACGCCCAGCAGCTCCAGGGGCTTGCCCGTGACATCATCGACGATTACGGCTACCTGTTCTCCGATGACGCGAGCGCCAACATCAAGCAGCTCATGAGCTCGGCGGCGGGCGTGCTGTCCGACTTTGCCCAGAGCGGCGTGACCGCGCTGTCGTCTGGCATCATCACCAACGTCGTGGGCCTGGGCAACGGTGCCATCGCGCTGTTCCTCTCGTTCATCCTGGCGTACTGGTTTGCCAAGGACTATCCCGTCATGGTTCGCGAGATCACCAACATCGCCGGTCCCGACAGGCGCAAGGACATCCTGCTCATGCTTGCCATCACGAGCCGCTCGACGGGCGGCTACATGCGCTCGGTGGCCATCACGTCGGTGGTCAACGGCCTGCTTGCGGCCGTAGGCCTCATGCTCTGCGGACACCCCTACGCCAGCCTCATGGGCATCTTCGTGGGCATCCTCCACGTGATCCCCGTCGTTGGCCCGTTCATCTCGGCCGCCATGGCCACGGTGCTCGCCATCTTCGCGGGGCCCATCTGCGTCATCTGGACCATCGTCATTACCATGGTCGCGCAGAACGTCACCGACAACGTCATCGCGCCCTTTGTCATGCGCTCGGCCGTCAACGTCCACCCCGCGGTGTCGCTCGTTGCCATCTTTGTGGGCAACTGTCTTGGTGGCATTGTGGGCATGGTGCTTGCCGTGCCGCTCTCCGCCGCGCTCAAGGGCGTGTTCATCTATTATTTCGAGACGCGCACCAAGCGACCGCTCGTCAGCCCGGACGGCGCGCTCTTTGGCGGCACGCCCTACACCACCGAGGACGGCGACATCATTCCCGCCTTCGATGCGCTCGATGACGACAAGTTCTTTGAGCACTCGCGGCTCGTGTCGCCCGAGGAGGGCATCGCCGTGATGTCAGCGCCCAAGTCGCAGGTCACGCTCGACATGGTCGCGCAGACGATTACCAAGCAGGTTTCCAAGTTCAAGAAGCAAGAGGGAGACAAATGAGTTCCACCGACTACAAGACCATGACCACCGCGGAGATCCGTGAGGACTTCCTCCGCTTCTTTGAGGACAAGGGCTGCAAGCTGTGCCCCTCGTCCTCCCTGGTCCCCGACGACCCGTCCCTCCTGCTCACCAACGCCGGCATGAACCAGTTCAAGGAGTACTACCAGGGCGCCAAGACCATGGCCGAGATTGGCGCCACCTCCTGCCAGAAGTGCCTGCGCACCAACGACATCGACAACATCGGCGATGCGCGCCACCTCTCATTCTTTGAGATGCTGGGCAACTTCAGCTTTGGCGGCTACTCCAAGGCCGACGCCATCGCCTGGGCCTGGGACTTCTGCACCAACCCCGAGCACCTCGGGCTGCCCAAGGACCGCCTGTACGTGACCGTCTTTACCGATGACGACGAGGCGAGCCAGATCTGGAAGGAGCAGGGCGTTGATCCCTCGCACATCACGCGCCTGGGGGAGGATGACAACTTCTGGGCCGCCGGCCCCACCGGCCCCTGCGGTCCGTGCTCCGAGATCTACTTTGACCAGGGCGAGGAATACGGCTGCGGCAATCCCGATTGCGCGCCGGGCTGCGACTGCGACCGTTACCTCGAGTTCTGGAACCTCGTGTTCACGCAGTTTGACCGCCAGGAGGACGGCTCGATGCCCGAGCTGCCCCACCGTAACATCGATACCGGCATGGGCCTGGAGCGCATCGCTGCCATCATGCAGCACAAGGGCACCAACTACGATGGTGACGTCCTCCAGTCTCTCATTAGCGTGGGCGAGAGCCTCTCGCACAAGACCTACGGTGCGGACGAGGCAACCTCGCGGAGCCTGCGCATCGTGGCCGACCACTCCCGCGCCGTCACCTTCATGATCGCCGATGGCATCCTTCCCTCCAACGAGGGCCGCGGCTACGTGCTGCGCCGCCTGCTCCGCCGCGCCGTCTTCCATGGCCACCTGCTGGGCATCCGCGGCGCCTTCCTGGGCAACTACGTGAGCGAGGTCCGCTCCATCCTGGGCTCGGTCTACCCCGAGCTCGTCGAGAACGCGGCGCTGATCGACGGTATCGTGAGCGCCGAGGAGGAGCGCTTTGGCGCCACCATCGAGAAGGGCGAGGCCATGCTGAGCCAGCGCCTGGAGGGCATGGAGGCAGGCTCCACCCTCGACGGCGAGGTCGCGTTCATGCTGCACGACACCTATGGCTTCCCCATCGACCTGACCCGCGAGATCTGCGAGGGCGCGGGCGTGGCCGTGGACATGGACGGCTTTGACGCCGCCATGGCCCATCAGAAGGAGATGGCGCGTGCCGCCACCTCCACCGACGCCTGGGGCAGCTTCAACGACGTGTGGGTCGAGCTCTCCGACGAGCTGGACGCCACCGAGTTCTGCGGCTACGACGAGGACGTCATGTTTGGCGCCCACGTCCAGGCCATCGTCGTGGACGGCAAGCGCGTCGACACGCTTGAGGCAGGCACGGCCGCCGAGGTCGTCCTGGACGTCACGCCCTTCTACGCCGAGATGGGCGGCCAGGTGGGCGACACCGGCACCATCACCTGCGAGGGCGCGACCTTCCGCGTGGAGGACACCCACGTGCGCGGCGACGGCCTCTATGCCCACGTGGGCACCCTCGAGGAGGGCACGCTCGCGTCCGGCGCGCAGGTCAACGCCGCCATCGACACGGGCCGCCGCGAGCTCATCCGCCGCAACCACACCGCGACGCACCTTTTGGACGCCGCGCTCAAGGAGGTGCTGGGCGACCACGTGAGCCAGGCCGGTTCCCTGGTGGCCCCCGACCGCCTGCGCTTTGACTTCACCCACTTTGAGGCCTGCACCGCCGAGCAGCTCGAGCGCGTGGAGGGTCTGGTGAACTCCCAGATCTTTGCCGCGAGCCCCATGGTCACGCACGTGATGACCATTGACGAGGCCAAGGCCACCGGCGCCGTCGCGCTCTTTGGCGAGAAGTACGGCGACGTGGTACGCGTCGTCCAGACCGGTGAGGGCGAGAGCGTCTTTAGCCGCGAGCTCTGCGGCGGCACGCACGCCCGCAACACCGCCGAGGTGGGCCTGTTCAAGATCGTCTCCGAGTCCTCCGTGGGCTCCAACGTCCGACGCATCGAGGCCGTGACCTCCATGGGCGCCATTAACTACCTGGATGGTCGCCTGCTTGTCCTGGACGAGGCCGCCTCCGCGCTCAAGTGCCGCGTGGACGAGGTCCCTGCCCGCTGCGAGGCGCTTAACGGCCAGGTGCGCGAGATGCGCCGCGAGCTGGAGGCCGCTCGTGTGGGCGCCGGCTCCGACCAGGTGAGCGCCGCTATTGCCAACAAGTCTGATCTGGGTGGCTACACCTGCGCCATCGCCCGCCTTGAGGGCATCGGCGGCAAGGAGCTGCGCCAGGTGTGGGACGCCGTGCGCGACGACGCCAAGGGTGCCGACACCGCCTGCGTGCTCGTGAGCGCAGCCGACGGCAAGGTGGGCCTTCTGGCCGCCGGCACGTCGGGCGCCGTGGACGCCGGCTTTGACGCTGGCGCCATCGTGCGTGAGATCGCCCCGCTCGTGAGCGGTCGTGGCGGCGGCAAGGCCGCCATGGCGCAGGCCGGTGGCT
>CAJOGH010000052.1:7889-10405 GCA_905233865.1 uncultured Atopobiaceae bacterium | reverse complement strand
GTGCCATCTGCCTTGACAGCCACGGGAGGCACGTAGCCTGCGGCCCATGCGCCGCCGTTGAGGTCGTACTCGAGTGTGGCCATGTCCTTGGCCTCGGGCGGCACGAGTGTCACCGTCTGCGTGGCACTGGCTGCGTAGTCATCGTGCGCCCTGTAGCGGAGCTCGACCGAGCGCGGCTCGTCGCCTGCGACAACCGCGATGACGTCGCCGTCCTTGGTGACGTTGGCCCACTCGGTCGAGCCGACGGTGCGGTACTCCATGGTGGCCTCGAGCGGGCTCGTCTGGGTAGCCTGCTGCTCGCTGCGCGTGTAGTAGGTCTTGCCCTCCACGACCATCTCGTCTTCGGTCAGCTTGTAGCCGTTGCTGCCCGCTTCATCCGTCTGCTCGTACCAGCCCTTCTCGGCGGGTTTGTCGCCCTCGACGGGCTCAGCCTGAGCGTAGGTGTAGTTCACGACGCTCTCGACCGTGACACTGGGTGCCGGCGTCTGCTCGAGCGGCTTGACCGTCACGTTAATCGTGGCCGGTGCGACCTCGCCCCAGGCCTCGGGGAGCTTCAGCTTCATCTGCTGGCTCTCGGGCTCGCTTCCGGGCGTGCTCATGTGGAAGCCGTCGTTGTAGGAACTAGGCTTCTCGACGAGCTCGAGCTTGCTCGCGTCGATGGCATAGGTCCCAGCGAACTTGCCATCGCTGAACTCGACGTTGACCTTGATCTTGGAGAGGTCGTACTTCTCGCCCGCATTGACCTCGTAGGTGCCAGTGGCCGTGACCGTGCCACGGTCATCGGGAAGCGTCAGCTCGCCAAAGTAGGGGTAGCCCTCGTTGACGTCTGGGTCGTAGTTCCACACGCCCTCGCCCAGCTCGCCTCCGTTGAGGGCGAGCGCGGCACCCCAGGTCTTGAGGTCCTTGGTGCTCCAGCCGCTCACACCGCTCAGGGCAGCGCTGTCGACATCGGGTGCGAGGCTGATGTCGTAGTAGCAGTTGGAGCGCTCCGCGAGCGTGCCACCACCCGAGACCGCATAGGGCTTGTATCCTGCCGTTCGCGTGCTTATCTTGCCCGCGTAGTAGGAGTTCTTGATGGTCAGCGTACCGTTCTGGTTGCGCACGAGGCCAGCGGGGTTCTTGTTACCAATGATCGTGCAGGTGGCAAAGCAGTTGTTGACCTCGATGGGGCCCTTGTCCGACTGAACTCCAATAAGTCCGCCATTCCATTCGTTGCTCGTCGTGCCTTGGTTGTTGAGCGTGCCGCCACTGACCCAGCACTGGTCGAGCTTGATGAGGCCTGTGCTGCGCATATAGCCCAGGAATCCACCGACCACGTTACCAGATCCGTGGAAATCAGGATTGGTGAGCGAGCACCTGAGCGCGGTAACCGTCGCGCCGCCCTGTGCCTTGTAGCCCACGAGTCCACCCTGTCCGCTGGACCCCTCGAGCATGACATTGGCCATGTCGCAGTCCTCAAACAGAAGATTGTTGGATCCCTCGGAGTAACCGACGTAGATGCCTAGTCCGTTGAACGAGCCAGACGAGCGCACAACCTTGGAGTCGTACACGTCGACGTTGTGCATCTCGATGGGGTGGTTCCAGTCGTAGCGCACCACGATGGCAGCACGGTCGCCGTTGGATGCATCGCAGTTGCGGAAGGTAACATCCTTCATGACGAGCGTACCCTTTGAAGTACCTGACGCGAGGTTCGAAAGGAACGCGATTCCCCCGTGCATATCGGAAACGGTCTTAGAGTTTCCGTCAAAGGTACCGTAGTAGTTGCTGGGGCTCAGCCACTTAAAGGGAGAGCCATCAGATGCACCATATGTAAGGCCAGAAAGATCCATGTCAGCCAACAGCTTGATGCTACCGGTCTCGTTTTCCGCCAGTACGTTTGTGCCCGAACCCTGGGTGCGCAGGAGGGCATAGATAAGCTGTGCCTCGTTCTCGATCTGCCATCCACCGTTCTCCGCATCATAGGCAGGAAGCCGGCCAAAGGCGGTGTCCTTCTGGGGATCGAAGCTCGACTGGAGGAGGAGTCCGTTATAGACATCGGTCCACGAGCTAGTCCACACGGCACGCGCCGTGATGTAGCCCGTGTTCCCGACCTTGTAGTCGGCGGGAATCTCGAGCACCGGGGTCGTCGCACCGTCGATCTTCCAACCAACGAAGCGGGCGGTAGAGCCCTCGGGCGCGCTGATCTTATCGAACGTGGGAAGCGTGTAGGCAGCTCCGTTGTAGGTGGCGTTGGCACCCTCGAAGCCGGCACTCCAGTTACCGCCGCCAAGGTCGTAGTCGATGGCGACGACCTCGGAGCCGGCTGCCGTCAGCGTAACAGTCGTGCTGGCGCTGGCCGCATAGTCGCCTGCGGCCGCATAGCGGATCTCATAGGCAGCCGCGCCCTCCGTCTGCGTCATCGTGCTGGAGTAGTAGGTCTTGCTCTCCTGGGCCTCCGTGTCACCAGTGCGCACGTAGTTCTCGCCATCTTTCTCGAGGTAGCCCTTCTCGTGCGGGTTGTCGGCGCCGACGGGTGT
>CAJOGH010000052.1:0-7818 GCA_905233865.1 uncultured Atopobiaceae bacterium | reverse complement strand
TGGGCCGCCGGGTTGTCACCCTCGTGGACCTCTGCGCGCGCGTAGTTGGTCACGACGTTCGTGTAGTAGGTCTTGCCCTCCACGACCATCTCGTCTTCGGTCAGCTTGTAGCCGTTGCTGCCCGCTTCATCCGTCTGCTCGTACCATCCCAGGTCGTGCGGGATGTCATCGGTGCCAGGCTCAACCGCGTCGGCAGTCGTCGTGGCCACGTAGTAGTCCATGCCATCCACCGGCGCCGTCTCGGTGGCAAGCGTATAGGTGTCCTTGTGCTCGTACCAGCCAGACTCCTTGGGCGTGCTCGTGTCGGACACGGACTTGACGACCTCATAGGTTGCCTCGGCGGCATAGTAGGTCTTGGCCGGATTGGCCTCACTGTCAGACGTGGGCGAATAGACGTACGCGCCCTCCTCGCCCGAGCGCTCGTACCAGCCCTTCTCCTGGGGCTTATCGCCAGCATAGGGCTCCACCGCAAGGTACTCGCCCTCATAGTGCTGCCAGGTGGTGGACCCGGACACGCGATACTCCATGTCATGGGTGAGACCCGACACCGAGGAGCCGTCATAGCTCAGGTAGAGCGTGGCATTGTCCGACGTGACGCCATCCTTGTTAAGCGTGACGTAGTTGATCGTGTTGGAGTTAGCCAGTGGCTTGACCGTGACGTCGATGCCCGTGGCAACATCTGCGCCCGCGATGCTGTCGTCGACCACGACCGTGACGCTCTGCTGCTCGGGCGTGCTTGACGGGGCGCTCATGTGGAACCCGTCCGCATAGGACGCCGGCATCTGCGTGTTCCAGGAGTCCTGGGCCACGGCCACGGGCTTGTCAACGAAGCTCGGCTCCGCGGTGAGCTTGCCGGTGATGTTATACGAGCTCTTGTTGAACGCATCGCCTGCATTGACCGTGAGCGCGGCGGGCTTGTCCAGGACGATCTTCGCGCCGTCAGGCGCGGCAAGCGCGCCAAAGCTGGGATAGCCCGCGTTCCTACTTGCGACAAGAGCCCACGGGCCCGAGCCGATCACGCTCTGGTTAAGCGTGAGGGCGACGTCAAAGGTCTGAAGGGTCTCAAGGCCATTAAGGCCAGCGGCATCCTTGTCTTGGACGTAGGTGCTCACGGTTTCCGTATCGTAGTAGCAGTCCTTCATGGTAGTGTTGCGCGACTGCGAGATGGCATAGGCGCCCTCGTTGCCTCCCTCGAGCGTTCCCGCAAAGTAGCACCGCGTGAGAACGTGCTTTGAGCTCGAGGCGTCAGCGTTGTCCATGCCAGAGAGGCCACCGACCTTGGGCGCGGTGATTTTCGTACCGCGGACGTAGCAGTCGGTCATGGAGAGCGTGGCTCCCGTGTTGTTGCTAAAGCCAATGATGCCGCCATAGCAGGTGTCATAGGGTGCCTCGCCCATATAGGAAACAATGCCGCCCTCGACACAGGACTTGCTGATGGTCGTCGACTTGTCCATCACGGCGCCCACCAGGCCGCCAGCACGTGCGGGAGCCTTGATCGTGTTGTTCGAGGCCGTGCAGGAGGTAATGGTGAGAGTGCCCGAGCCGGAGTTTCGACCAATGAGCGCGCCCGCCTCCTGGTACTCCCTCGTACTCGCCATGTCGCAGATGGCAGAGGAATCGGACACGTCGCAGCCGTTGAACGTGAGCGCGTTGGTCGTCTGGCCAACCAGAACGCCCGCGGCGTAGGTGCTCTTGGAGACGGCGTCGACCGTGCAGCGGACGGCATCGACGTTGTTGAGCGTCACCGCGTGCTCGCCATAGCCCACGACGATGCCCGCAGAATAGTCGTTGGAGTGCGACTTGCTGTCAACGAACGTCAGGTCCTGAATGGTCGTAGCGCCTGCGGTGTAGGAAACAAAGCCCGTCCAGCCGCCACTGGTAACACTGAGGTTCTTGATCTGCGGGCTGCGCGTTGACGTCGTTTCTGCCGTGGGTTCCTTGCCCGTTGCAGCATCCACCTGCTGACCCTTGATGGTGCCCACGTACTTGTACATGCGCTGCCATGGCAGGGGGTTTCCGGCCGTGCGGTCCTCGAACTGGTTGTGACCGGACATGTCCATGTCCTTGGTGATCACGATGTTGAGGTTCCTGAGCCTGGATGGCTCGTCGGTGATCATCTTGTCAAACCAGCCGAGCTGCGCCTCGTTCTCAATGATGTAGGCGTTCTGCCCCTCGTCAAACGTAGGCTGCACGCCAATGCTCGTGACGCCGAGGTCAACGAGCTTGCCCACGTCCATCCAACTGGTGGGCGCGTTGGCCCACTGCGCGTAGAGCGTCGTGGGCGTGCCCGGGTACCAGTAGCTGTTGCCAAGGTACTTGCCCGCGCCGTCATAGACCTGCGTGCCGCCGGAGGCAGCGGTATAGAAGCCCTGGAAGCTCTTGCCCTCCTGCGTGGGAAGCTCTTCCTTGGTCAGGAGCTTGTCCGCAATGACGAGCTTGTCGCCTTCCATCGTGCCGGGGTACGAGGCGCCAACGTAGACGTCGACCGTCTTGTTGCCCGTCTCGTCGCCCCAGTTGCCGCCGTTGGGGTTGAGCGTGATGGTCTGCTTGCGCGCGAGCGTCTGGTCCTGCAGGGTGCCGTAGCGAGGATAGGCCGGGGTGCGCGTAGTCGTCTCGCCCGTCGTCTCCTCGTAATAGGTGTACTGCCACGGTTCCTTACCCACGCGTCCCTCATTGAGCGAGTAGGCTGCCTCGTAGGACTGCAGCTCCTCGGTCGTCAGGCCCGTGACGCCACTGAAGGACGAGTCGACGGCGGATGGCAACTTGTTACTGTCGTAGTAGCAGTTGTTGACGTCCTTGGTGCCCGACCCGTTCTGGGTCAGGATGGCGTGAACCGCCTTGGCGCTCAGTGTACCGGCAAAGTAGCAGTTGTTGGCGTGGATGTGACCAGACCACGAGTCAACGATGCCGCAGGCGCGGTTGAAGCCCGTGACGTTGGCCGTGGAGTAGCAGTCCGTGATGTAGCAGTGCATGCTGTTGTTGGACGCACCCAGAAGACCAGAGGCCCAGTCGGAGGACGTCGTCTTGACCGTGCCGCCGTCGGCCCAGCAACGGGTGATGGTGTTGGTGCCACAGACGTTGCCCGTGAGGGCGCCCGCGATGACACTCGCGTTGATGGTGTTGCCTGCCACCCAGCTGTCAGTGGCGGTCACGGTGATGCCCGTGTTGGCAGAAATGCCCAAGAGACCGCCGGCCTCGCGGCCGGAGATCGAGGTGCCCTCGACCGAGCAGCCGGTGAACGTCACCTTATTGCCGGAGGTGCCGGTGTAGCCCTGGATGCCGCCGGCACCGCCTCCGCCCGTGTTGGTGTTTATGACGGTCGAGTTCTTAACGTGCACGTTCTCGTAGGAGATGGAATAGGAGCCCGCCGCGCCCACGACAACGCCGACCCAGTTGGAGTTTGCCGTCGACTTGGCGGAGTCAAACGTCACGTCCTTGACCACCATGTTGTTTGCCGCCGGCTGCCAGATGAAGCCGCCGTCACGACTGGTCACCGCGACGTCCAGGTGCGAGATGGTCTTGCCACCACCGTCGAAGGTTCCCTTGAAGTTGATGAGGGTGTCCCAGTCGAGCGGGTTCTCGGCCGTGCCGCCGTACCGCGAGCCCATGAGGTCGATGTTGTCCGTGAGCTTGATGCTCTCCGTGGTCCCCCCGGGAAGCTGCTTGACGTTGATGAGATAGCCAACGTAGGCAAGCTGCTCGGGCTTGCCCACGAGCCATGCGCCGTCATCGGTGCTGTAGGTCGGCCGCTCGCCAAAGAGCTTGTTGGTCGAGGCCTCGTACCCATCGTCAGCCATGTTCATGCCAACGGCACGCCAGTCGCTCAGCGAGACGGCGGCCGGGTCGTAGTACAGGTCGCCATAGATGGGATAGCCCTTGTTGGTATAGGTGGGATTGACTCCCTTGTAGTAGCTCTTCTCGGTCTCTACGCTCTTATCGACAGTGCGAATGTAGGAGTTCTCAGTGCCCACGACGGACTCGTACCAGCCCTGCGCGAGGGGGTTCACGCCCTCGACGATCTCCTCAGCAGGCACCGGCTGGAAATCTTGCGGCTCGCCGTCGGTGGTAAAGACGGTCTGAACATCCTCCGGCGGCCTGGCCGCATAGCCATTGAGGGCATAGGCGGTCTCCGCGCTCTTGAGCACGTCGGAGTCCACGCCACTGATGCCCACGAAGGAGGCGTCGATGGCATTGGGCACGTTTGTCTTGTCGTAGTAGGTGCGCGCGGCATAGGTGAGGTTGGGCATGTTGGTGATGCCGCTCGTCGTGCCGCCGCTCTTGACCTTGACCGGACCGGCAAAGTAGCTGTTCTGGACGACGATAGTGTGAGCGGAGTTGCGCACCAGGCCCGCGACCTCAGGCCCGAGCTCGCCATCACGGCCCAACGGACAGGTGACAAAGCTGTTCTTGATCGTGAGGGTACGCCCGCCCACGTTTGTTGCACCCACAAGGCCCGCGGTCCAGACGTCGTTCGAACCAGAGATATAGCCCTTGGTCTCGTCGTCGGCCGTCACGGAGCAGTGGTCGATCGTGCCCGAGCGACGCAGGTAGCCCACAAGGCCGCCGCGCGTGATCTGAGCACCGGAAATCTTGTTGTCCTTGGCATGACAGTTGGTGATGTTCATGTAGTTGGCGTCGCCAGCAGTGCCGATGTACCCAACCAGAGCGCCACTGTCGCGTCCCTTGTCCATGGTGCAGTTCTCGACCGTGCAGTCGGTGTAGGTGTGGTTGGTGTTCGCGTCGTTAGCGCAGCCCACCAGCGCGCCGCATCGGCCAGAGCTCTGGTTGTCGCTCCGGAACAGGTAGTTGTCGACCGTGACGTTCTTCGCGTTGATCGAGTGCGAGCCGTCGTAGGCAAAGATCGAGGAACAGACCTGGCCCGTACTGTAGCCGTTGGTCATGCGCAGGTCGCTGACGTTCACGTAGTCATTCGGGTTGTTGATAAGAGCCGCGCCTCCGCCAGAGACTCTGGACTCGAGGTGGGTGATGGTATGGCCGTTGCCCTTGAGGGTCTTCTCGACTCCCGTGAGCGGGTTCCAGTTGAGCGCATGGCCCGTCCATCCGTCAAGCGCCCTGCCAGGTTCCGTCGTTTCCGATTCGAGGACGTAACGGGCGGCCGTCCCAACGAAGCCTTCCTCTTTCTTGTCGGGACCATAGCCCGAGAAGTCGAGGTTCGCCTGGATGTCCAGACCGCGCAGGCATGTCGTGCCGCGATACGAACCATACGAGTCCTTCATCTGGCCCCACGCGCTCTTGCAGCGAAGGTACGCCAGGTCCTCAGGACGCGTGATCTTGAAAGTCTGTGTTTCGTAGTTGTACTCGGGCCTCTTGAGCAGGCCCAACATGGGCAGCTCGCCAATACGGTCGTAGTTGCCCTTGGGCGCATCAGTGTCGTTCCACGAATACTTCTTGGCCGTGAGCCCCTTTGCCTTGACGCGCTTGGCAAAGGTGGGAAGGCCTCCGTTGAGCGTGCGATTCTCGTCGATGGCCCAGATGGCCTTGTCCTCGGTCACGCCCCAGTAGGGATCGTTCTCGTCATACGCAATCTGCTCGCTGCTCGTGGGCGTATCGAGCGTCACATGGTTGAGGCCTGCCGCAAAGGTCGTCATCTTGAACGCGGCGGTATAGATCATCTCGGCGTGCAGCCTCTTGTGATCCTGCGACTCGGAGTTGGCGCGCCTCCAGGGATAGTCGTTGACGTAGACACGCTCGACCTTGGCACCGCTGTCGGAGTAGCCAGTGCTGGATGCCGTCTTGCAGATGACGGGGCCCTGGCACTGATACTTGTTGCCACTCACGTTGTAGTAGACCGCGTTGCCGGACTCCTTCCAGTAGTACGCGTTCTTGAGCGAGGTGTTGGAGTTGATGAGGCCCGTGATGCCGCACACGCAGTTGACACCCATGCGGGACAGGTGCGAGCCACCAGTGTGGGTCCACACGCCGTAGTGGTTGCGAACATAGGCGTTCTCGATAGAAGAGCCCGAGGCGGTTACGCCCACCAGGCCAGACACGTAGCCAGAGTGCGCGTTGATGCGCGGTCCGCAGTACTCGCACTGACCGCCCTCGACGCCCACGTTCGTGATCCGCGTGGAGTTGCGCGCGAACGCGGCAAGGGTGCCGGCCGTGCCGTAGCGGCTCTGGCCGCGGCCGCTGTTGCACAGGATGCGGAAATAGCAGTCTCCAAAGACCACGTTGGAGATCTTGGCGCCACTGAGCGTCTTGAAGAAGCCGGACGAGCCGCCACCAAACAGGTAGCCTTCGCCGTAACGGCCCAGGCCGCTCGTCGTGCCGCCGTACGTGATGTTCGCGTAGGCTCGCCTGATCATGTAGCCGTTGCCGTCAAAGGTGCCCGAGTATGTGTTAATGGGAACCCAGGTGGTCGAGCTGTAGTTGAGCTCGATGTCGCTCTGCAGGACAAAGTTGCTATTCTCGCCCGACCTGTACTTTGAGTTGTTGATGGCGTAGCCCATGAAGCCCAGCTGGGCCGCATTGAGCCAGTTCTTGCCCGTCGTGCCTATTTGGAATCCACCGTGCGCAGCATCAAAGACGGGGCGCTGGTACTCGCCCACCTCGTCGTTGACGGGGCCGTAGTAGGCGTTGTAGTTGCCCGGCTTTGAGGACTCGTCACTGTCATAGATGGCGATGAGTGTGGCTTCGTTGGCCGTGTAGCCATTGAGGGTCGTAAAGTACTCGTCCTTGTCAAAAATCGGATTACCGCTCTCGTCATACCCTGTGACAAGAGACCAGCCCACAAACTTGACGCAGGCCGTCTTGGGGAGCACCGTCTCGTCCGGCAGCGGCGTGGGGTTGCCGGGCTTGTAGGTGATGTAGTCCTCGAGCACAGAGTCGTTCATGTTGACCCAGGTGTAGTGCCAGTCGAACGAGATGACGCCCTCGGCCTGGGTCCAGTGGGCATAGAGCGTGATCGCCTTCGTCTTCTCCCACATGCGCGTGGCCTTGCCATTGGGGCCAAAGTAGCGGTTGCCGCCGGATGGGCTGTCGTAGTAGCCAATGAAGCGGTAACCGCCGTACTTGGGCACGTCGACCGAGGCTGTCATGGTCTCGTACTGGACGTCCACCTTGCCCTGGCCGTCCTTATGGTCGACCGAGAGGTCACCAGGATAGTTGTCATCCAGGGTGAGGGTGTAGGTTTTGGGCGTCCAGCGCGCGTAGAGGACGGTGTCCTCGACGAACACGATGCCCTTGACGATCTTGCCCTTCTCGTCATAGCAGCGCGACCCACCGTTGGGAGCGTCGTAGTAGCCCTTGAAGTCGTAGCCTGTACGCGTGGGTGTGTCGACCTGCTTGGTACCGCTGAAGATCTCCTCGGCGTTGCCTTCCTCATCGGGCCAGCCAGCGCCGCCCGTGCCGCCGTTCTGGTCAAACACGAGCACGTAGGTGCCCGTCTCGCCGTAGTAGGCATAGATGTCAGTGAACGTGCCGTCGTAGTCTCCCAGCGAGCACTGGCCGCCCGTGCCGTACACGCGCGTGCCGTAGCCCACGATGCCGTCCTTCACGGTTCCGGAATAGAAGCCCATGAACGAGAGGCCTTCGGGGGCCTTGGGCACGTCGACGCTGGGCATCGTTCCTCCGCGGACTGCGTAGAGCGTACGCAGTGGCTCTGCCGCTGGCGCCCACTTCTGGTCCGTGCCCTCGCTCTCAGCCTCCGTCACGTCAAAGAGTCGGATGGACGAGAACGCAAGGACCAAGGCGACGTCAGACGAGACCGTGACATCGATGCCGGTATCCTCGGAGCTGCCGTTTGCGGTGCTGAACACGTCATAGGTGCCAACCGCCACGCTCGAGAAGGCCTCCTGC
>CAJOGH010000051.1:535-7326 GCA_905233865.1 uncultured Atopobiaceae bacterium | reverse complement strand
GCCTGGCGGACACGATCACCCTGCCGCAGCTAGACGGCTACACCTTCGAGGGCTACTACTCCGACTTTGGCGGCAAGGGCACCAAGTACATCGACGAGAGCGGCGCCTGGGTCACGCCGTGGGACAAGCCCGAGGGCGCCACGCTCTACGCCAACTGGAAGGGCAACACGATCGACTACGTGTTCCCGTACTCCTGGGCCAAGAGCATTCCGCAAAAGACCCTGTACAGCCAGGGCTGGACCTTCTACAACAACGACGAGCCAAAGGCGCTGCCCTCCGAGACCGAGGTGGGCGTGACGCCTGGCGCCAAGCTCGTGGGCTGGCGCATCAACAACGAGGGCGAGATACTCACGGAGCTGCCCGCCGGCCACACCGGCCAGGTGCGCCTCTACGCCTACTATGTTCTCGGTCCCGCGCAGTACTGGGGTCAGACCTACTTCCCTATGCGCGACCGCATCGACGGCTATCCCGAGCTGCCCACCTACGACGCGGCGGCCGGGCGCTGGAACGTCTCGACCAACCTGGAGATCGCCTACGTGGTGGGCGCCGTCAACAACGGCCAGGTCCCGCGCGGGCGCAGCACCAACATGCTCATGACCTCCGACATCGACCTCACGGGTTCCGAGACCTACACGAGCTCGCAGGGGGAGGTCACCCTGGGAGGCACGGCAGGGTCACCGCTCATCTGGACGCCGTGCAACAACTACTCCGGCGAGCTCTCCGGCCTTGGGACTGACGACGGCGGGAACGAGCTCGTGCACCGGCTCACCACGCTCAAGATCTCCAACACATTCAGCTCGAGGACTGGCGGCGCCCGCTTTGGCGAGGGCTACTACTCCACAGGCAACGCAACGGGCATCTTCAAGCGCCTGGTCAACGCCAGGGTGCATGATCTCATTATCAAGTCCCCGAACGTCTATGCGCAGAACACGAAGAAGGCCGGCAAGACGACCTTCTCGACCACTGGATGTCTGGCCGGCATTGCCGAGGGCTCCACGCGCATCAACCGCGTGGGCATCGAGGACGGCTCGGTCTATATCGACCACAAGAAGTCGATGCACAACGAGCGCATTGGCGGCATGGTCGGCACGCTGCGCGGAAAGGGCTCCATGGAGGACGTCTACGTGCGTGGGACCAACGTGAGCACGCACGCGTCCAACCACAACTGGCGCTACCAGAGCTCGACGGCTGCGGGTGTGTGCGTGGCGTCCCAGTCTGGCGCGCGCGTGGCAAACGCCTACTTCCAGGGTGTGGCACGCGCCGTGACGGGCAACGTGCGCCAGAACCGCTGCGGTGCGGTCCTTGCCACGACGGCGATGTCCAAGAGCTCCATCAACAACTCTGGCGCGAGCGTGACCAACTGCTACGTTGACACGTCGAGCGGCTTCAAGGGCAGTCGTGCCGACGGCGCCTGCGCGCGCGTGGCCCCTGCGGACCTCAAGAACAAGACGTACGCCTACAAGCTCAATGGCGACGCGCTGTTTGACAGGTGGGAGACCACGCCGTGGTCGCGCGACACGTCCACCGAGAGCCCAGCCAACGCGGGCTATCCCAGTTTTGGCAGGCTCTACAACGAGTCGCCCTACCTGATCACGTTCGACTCTACGGGCGCTGCCGAGGGATACGAGGGCACCAAGACCCAGGAGGTCTACTTCCTGCAGAAGCCTGGCAACATCACCGTGCCCAAGCGTACGGGCTACATCTTCAGCGGCTACTGGAGCAACTCCGGCGGCACGGGCAAGATGTACGTGAACGCCGATGGTGTGTGGGGCGACATCTGGCGCGAGCTCGAGCCCCGCACGCTCTACGTCAAGTGGACCAAGATCGACAACTGGGACACGATCGGCAAGGCCGTCTACGATCGCAACGAGATCATCAACGCCGGCGACCCGCCCGGCTTTGATGCCGATAACGGCGGTTGGCAGGTCGAGAAGCCCGAGCAGCTTGCCTACGTGCGGTACGTGAGCTCCAACAACAAGCTCCCCTCGGGTACTAACAGGAACTTCGTGCTCCATGAGGACTGTGACATGACCGGAGAGAAGTGGGGCGCATCCGCCGAGACGCCGCTCCAGTGGATTCAGATTGGCAACTACTCCGGCACCGTCGATGGCCAGGACCACACGATCTCGCACCTGCGCATGGTGGGTGGCAAGGACTACGGCTTCTTTGGTTGGTCGGGTAGCATCACTATGAGCAACCTCAACTTTGCTGACTCCACCATCAACGGCAGCTCGCGCGTCGGCATCGTTGTGGGCCGCAACAACGGCAGCTCAACCTATACCAATGTACACATCAAGAACTGCACGGTGCGCGCGTCCTCCGACGGAGTGGGTGCCTTTAGCGGAGGAACGCTGACGGGCGGTGCCTATATCTTCCGCTACTGCTCGGTGGAGGGTGGCAGCGTGACCGGATCGGCTACCAACTACACGGGCGGCTTCTTTGGCACCCTGTACAACAAGAGCGGCAAGCCCTACTTCCAGGCTGATAACTGCTTTATCACCGCGGCGGTCAACGCACCGCGCAAGGGTGGCTTCCTGGGTCAGACCTATCTGGACTCGCGCTTCTACAACGCCGGTGCCACCAGGGTCACCAACTCCTATAACGCTGGCGCCATCAACGGCAACATCATTACGCCTCTTGGCAGTGTCAGCAACTGCTACTTTGACAACACAAAGTGCTCTGGTAGCAGCAATGGTTCCTCGGGTCGCTCGCCCGAAGTGATGAAGTCCAAGGTCATGGCCTTCAAGCTTAATGGCAACCGGCTCGGCGGCCCCTGGACGCAGGACGACTCCATCAACGGCGGCTATCCTTACTATGGCGAGCTGACCGACTATCCCGAGCTCACCGTGACCTTGAACAATGGCGAGGGGGCGACTCCCGCCAGCTCAACGGTCACGGTGAAGTACACGCAGGTGCCCGACAAGCTCACAGAGCTGCCCACCAAGGACAAGTACGACTTTGACGGGTACTACACTGGCGAGAACGGCACAGGCACTCGTCTTGTAGCCGCCAACGGTGAGTGGGCTGGTGCCTACACCAACGAGACGGGCATCACCCTGTACGCCAAGTGGGTGCCGGTCGCAAAGTACACCGTGCGCCACTGGCAGCAGAAGGTGAACGCCGATGCCACCGCGGTTTCGGGAACGGACAAGACGATTACCGAGCCCGCCACCGAGGGCGCAGATCCCACATGCGTGGACTACGCGCTCGAGCAGGCCCAGGAGCTCGAGGGGCGCGTCGGCGATGACACCAAGGCCGAGGCCAAGGAGTATACGGGCTTTGTGGCGCCGACCACCATCACGCAGAAGGCGATTGTGGAGGACGGCACCACGGTGATCGACGTGTTCTATGACCGCGCGACGTACAAGCTCTTCTTCGTCGACGGCGAGGGAGCCACGGGCGGGCAGAGCGCTGAGCCGTTTGTTGTGCCCTATGGCGTCAAGCCACCTTCCACTTGCTTGGTGCCGACTCGCGAGGGCTATGAATTCATGGGGTACGGATTGAGCGAAACGCCGTCTTTGAACGTTGAGTACGGCATCTTTGGCGAGGTCCTCATAGGCAGCAAGTACCGGAACCCGTGGTCGTCCACGACTGACGAGACCCTCTACGCATACTGGGGCTAGTTGGAGTAAGGGACAGGTTGTTGTTCCAGCCGCCGCCTCGTCGCGATGATGGGGCGGCGGCTTGCTCTTCTCGCCATGCGCGGCACTATGCATCAAGTTTTTAAGAGACAAGCGCTCTGTCCATTTGACTCTTAAACAGTTTATGACGATAAGAGCATGAAGGATATTGAAATAAGCCTAATTACCCCTTAAAATTAGCTAATACGCTAAAAGATGGGGGGATACCGTGTCTGCTCTCAAGAAGCTTGTGTGCGTGCTGGCCCTGGCTGTCTGCGTTGTCGTGGGTGTCGCCGTCCCGGCCCAGGCGGCCGTGCGACCGCACGAGGCCAACGCCATGCACCGCCTGTACAACCCGTTCTCGGGCGAGCACTTCTATACCGCCAACGTGGGCGAGCGTGACGCCACGGTCGCCGCGGGCTGGCGCTACGAGGGCGTGGGTTGGTACGCGCCCAAGAGCGGCAACGACGTCTACCGCCTGTACAACCCTAACGCCGGTGACCACCACTACACTATGAACGCCGCCGAGCGCGACGTCATGGTCAGCAAGGGCTGGATCTACGAGGGCGTGGGCTGGTTCTCGGACAGGGCCGAGGAGGTTGCCGTCTGGCGCCAGTACAACCCAAATGCAACCGCGGGCGCCCACAACTTCTCGACGAGCAAGAACGAGCACATCAGCCTGTGCAAGATTGGCTGGCGCGGAGAGGGCATCGGCTGGTATGGCGTCAACCTGAGCCACACCGCCGCCCTGGAGGTCACCGAGGCTGAGGCAACCTTTGCGACCGGCGAGCCCATCTCGCGTGACGCCATCATGGAGATGCTGGACGTGCGCGCGTGGGTGGACGACATCCAGCAGACCGACCTCTCTGGCATAAAGCTCGACGACGGCGGCCTGAGCGATGCCGCTGCCAATAACGAGGTGGGCCACTTTACCGTCACGCTCACCTTGGACGTCCCTGGCTCGGACGGGGCCGACGGCACGACAGTGACCAAGACCATCGACGTCATCCTGGACGGCCCCTGCGACATTACCTACGCGGTGGCCTCCAACCTCACGACCTCGTCGGGCGGCACGGCGCACCCCACCACCGAGCGCATTGCCAGCCGCCTCACGACGACCGAGGCACAGGGCTCGTACGTGGCCGCCGCCTCGGGCTTTACCCTGGACGGATGGTACGCGGAGACGATTGCCAACGGCAGCGAGCCCGCGACCGAGCGCCTGGGCACGGACGGCGCCTACAAGCCAACGGTTGACGGTGCCTGGCCCTCCTCGATGCTGTTCACGGCCTATCTGCGTGCGAACACCGCAACGCCCTACATGGTCAACCACCACCTGCAACGCCTGAACGACGAGGGCACGGACGTCGTGGGCACCGACCATAACGACACCTGCTTTGACCTGGACGAGACGGACAACGAGACGGGCACCACCGGCCTCATGACCCAGGCCCAGGCCACGAGCTACTACGGCTTTACCCCCGAGCACTTTGAGCAGCAGGTCGTGGCCGGCGACGGTTCCACCGTCATCGACATCTACTACCTGCGCGACACCTTCACCGCGGTCTACGACGCAAACGGGCACGGCACCGTCCCCGAGCCCGCCCAGGTTCCCTTTGACGCGCTGATCCCGCAGCCCGAGCCCGCGCAGGTCAGTGCCGTGGGCTACACCATCGACGGCTGGTCCCACGACACGGACGGCGAGGAGGCCTGCGACTTTACCGCCGACACGGTGGCGACCCCCGTGACGACCATCTACGCCGACTGGGCCTCCAAGACCTACAACGTCATCCTTGACCACGCGGACGGCACGAGCGCGACGGAGACCGTCCAGGTGGGCTACGGCCAGACACCCGAGGCGGTCGACGTGCCGGTGTACCACCCCTACATATTCTGCGGCTACTGGCGCACCTTCCCGGGCGGCACGGCCCAGCAGTTCACGGACAACGAGGGCAAATGGCTCACGCCCTGGACCCTGGACGAGGACAACGTGACGCTCACGGCCATGTGGGCCACGCCGGGTGACGCCCCCTACACGGTGCGTCACTGGACCCAGAGCCTCAACGAGGAGGAGACCGCCGTCACCGGAACGGACAAGACCATCACCTACGAGGAGGTCGAAGGCGCGCTTGTACCCGTGTGCGCGGACTATACCCAGGAGACCGGCAGCCAGGAGACCCTCAAGTCCATGGTGGGCACCATGACGGCAGCCCAGGCGCACTCCATCACGGGCTTCTCTGTGTGCCCCTTTGCGCAAAAGGAGATAGAGGCCGGCGGCACGACGGTCATCGACATCTTCTACGACCGCAACACCTACACGGCCAACTTTGACGCCAACGGCCACGGCACCCCGCCCGCGCCGCAGACCGTGCCCTACGGCGCGCACCTTAGCGCCGTGACGCCAGGACCTGTGGCGGGCTACGAGTTCTTGGGTTGGTCGGCCGATAAGAGCGACACCTACTGGGACTTTGCCGAGGACGGGATCGAGGCTGAGGACATCCGCCTGTATGCGATGTGGCAGTCGGTGCAGGTGACCGACTGGTCCATCATCGGCCAGATGATGGCAGAGGGAACGCCCTCCATCATGGTGGGGGACACCGAGGTCTTCTTTGGCGACCTGCCCACTTATGACGGTGGCTCCTGGAAGGTTTCCACGCCCGAGCAGCTCGCCTATGTTGGCTACCTCACGGGAGCGGGCGCGCTGCCCGCTGGCGCGACCACGGACGTCACGCTGACCGCCTCGCTCGACTTGACCGGAGGCCAGTACTGCACCGGTGACATGGAGCGCCTCAACTGGACGCCCATTGCCGGCTTCGCGGGCACCTTTGATGGCGCGGGCAAGACGATCTCCGGCATGAGCGCGGAGGCTGAGGGGCCTGCGGGCCTTATCGGCCACCTTGGTGGGAACGCCAAGGTCACCAACCTTGTGATGGACGGCGCCCACGCGAGCTCCTCGGGTGACGCCGCTGGTGCCGTCGTGGGCTCCACCAACGCTCACGACCTTGAGGTGACCGGCGTGTACCTGCGTGGCACCGATATCGATGGGGCCACCTATGCGGGTGCCTATGTGGGTCTTGCCAATGGTGGCACCTGCAAGCTCGCGCAGACGAGCGCGCACGAGTCCGGCATCTCCGGTACCTATGCCGGCGGCCTGGTGGGCGGCTCCACGCACGA
>CAJOGH010000051.1:0-438 GCA_905233865.1 uncultured Atopobiaceae bacterium | reverse complement strand
GTGTGCGTGCTGGGCGGCGCCGGCGAGGGCGAGCCGAGCGTGGGCGGCCTGGTGGGCCGTCTGACGGACGACGATTCCGGTGAGGTGCCCACCTTTGCCAACGTCTACGCCACGGGCACGCTCGAGGGAATCGAGCGCGCGGCCGGCCTGGTGTGTGCCGACGACGGCGTGGCGTGCGCGATTCGCAACTCCTATGCCGCGACGCCCACGACCATCGAGTCAGGCATCTACGCGCTTGCGACGGGCAACCCGCAGATGCAGGTGTGCTACTACGACAGCGACCTGTGCCGTGACGCGCCCGAGGCCACGGCCGAAGGCGTCAGCCCGCGCGGCACCGAGGCTATGAAGCGCACGACGACGGCGTTCTACCTCAACGGGTCGCGCTTTGGCGAGCCCTGGACCATCGTCAGCGACAGCAACAACGGCTATCCCGTGTTC
>CAJOGH010000050.1 GCA_905233865.1 uncultured Atopobiaceae bacterium | reverse complement strand
GTGAAGTACGCCAACCTTGACTACTTTGCCGCCATGGCGCGTGTGGCCGCGGAAGCCGCAAGCGTGCCCGTGGCCATTCACCTGGACCACGGGGATGGCTTTGATCGCTGCGTACAGGCCATGAAGGCCGGCTACACCTCCGTCATGATCGACGGAAGCCACGATACCTTTGAGGACAACATCGCCCTCACGGCCAGCGTGACTAAGGTCGCGCGCCCGCTTAACATCCCGGTCGAGGCAGAGCTCGGCAAGGTCGGTGGCAAGGAGGACGATGGCCCCGAGGTTGCCGGAGAGTCCCCCTACACCGATCCCGATGAGGCCGAGGAGTTCGTGCGCCGCACCGGCTGCACCTCCCTTGCCGTTGGCGTGGGTACGGCGCACGGCGTCTACCAGGGCACGCCTCATATTGAGCAGGACGTCCTCAAGGCGATTCGCAGCCGCGTGAGCACCCCTCTGGTCCTTCACGGCACCTCAGGTGTGCCCGACGACCAGGTTGCCGAGGCAATCGAAAACGGTATCTGCAAGGTCAACTACGCAACGGAGCTCCGCCAGGCCTACATGGCTGGATTCATGGCCTTCATGGCCGACAACCCCGACGCCTTTGACCCCAAGAAGCCCGCCAAGCCTGGCATGAAGAAGATCTCCGAGGTCGTTATGAGCCACATGGACAACCTGGGCTCGACCAACAAGGCCTAGCGGCCGCAACATGGTACCAACAGCGCTGAGCGCTGGTGTGTATAGGGGCAGACGCCCCCGAAGGAAGGATGTGCCGTAGGCACAAAAGAGGAAAGGAAGTTGCATGGCATACGACATCGTAGCCGCAACGGGCTGCCCGACGGGCATCGCCCACACCTTCATGGCCAAGAAGGCCCTGGAGGACGCGGCAGCAGCCAAGGGCCTGACCATCAAGGTCGAGACCCACGGCCAGGTCGGCATTGAGGACGAGATCACTGCCGCCGAGATCAAGGAGGCAAAGGCTGTCGTCATCGCGGCCGACAAGGACGTGGATGCCCAGCGCTTTGCCGGCAAGCCCCAGGTCAACGTTGGCGTTTCCAAGTGCCTGTCCGTTGAGGCCGCGACCGAGCTCATCGAGCGCGCGCTCAACGCCGAGGCCACAGGCGAGGTCTCCGAGGCTGTCGCCAACGCCAGCGCAGCTGATGCCCCCGCCGAGAAGGAGAGCGTCGGCCACATCATCTACAAGCACCTGATGAACGGCGTCTCTCACATGCTCCCGTTCGTGGTCGCCGGCGGTGTCCTGACCGCCGTTTCGTTCCTATGGGGCATCTTCTCGTTTGACTCCACCAACGAGCAGTACAACACCTTTGCCGCGATGCTCAAGATCATCGGTGGCATTGGCATGAACCTCATGGTTCCCGTGCTCTCCGCCTACATCGCGCAGTCCATCGCCAAGCGTCCCGGCCTTGTTCCTGGCTTCATCGCTGGTATGATCGCCATCACCGGCCTGCCCGTCCTTGCTGACACCGGCATGATCGACCCCTCAGGCGAGGGCGTTGGCTTTGGCTTCCTGGGCGGCATCGTCGGCGGCTTCCTGTCCGGCTATGTCGTGCTCCTGCTCGAGAAGATCTTCTCTGGCCTGCCCAAGACGCTCGACGGCCTCAAGGCCATCTTCCTGTACCCCCTGTTCTCCACCTTCATCGTTGGCCTCGTCATGCTGGGCATCTCTGGCCCCATGGTCACCATCAACAAGGCCATGATGGACTTCCTCACTGGCCTGGCCAGCGGCAACAACATCTTCCTGCTTGGCCTTGCCATTGGCTGCATGTGCGCCTTTGACATGGGTGGCCCCGTCAACAAGGCTGCCTACACCACTGGCGTCGCCCTCATGAGTGCCGACGTCGCCGCTGGCATCACCGACGGCTCCGGCACCGCCATCATGGCTGCCGTCTCCGCCGCCTGCATCGTTCCTCCCCTGGTCACCACCTTTGCCACTGTCGTTGGCAGGAAGTACTTCACCGAGGACGAGTTCAACGCCGGCATCGTCAACTTTGTGCTGGGCTGCACCCACATCACCGAGGGTGCCATTCCCTTCATGACCGCCAACATCTGGCCCGTCATGCCCATCATGATGCTCAGCTCGTCCATCGGCGCCATCCTGAGCTTCGTGTTCAACGTCCACTCCCCCGCGCCCCACGGCGGATTCCTGATCCTGCCCGTCGTGACCAACGGCCTCATGTGGGTCCTGGGCATCCTCGTTGCCTCCGTCATCGGCGGCCTGCTGTTCCTCGTCTTCAAGAGGAGCCAGTACAACAAGGAGCACAAGGCTGAGTAGCCTTTTGCGCCAACCCTTTGCTCGGCAGGTCGCTTGCGGCCTGCCGAGTTTTTTGTTGCTCGTGTGAGCTCTTATCGTCCGCCGAGACACGCATGGACGAGCACGTGACAGTCCTATAATGCAAATAGCGCTTGAACCGTGAGGCCCAACCGAAAGGAACACCATGATCTACACGCTCACGACCAACCCCGCCATCGACATGGTGGTCACCTGCGACGGTCTGCACCCCAACCGGGTCACGCGCACGCGCGACGCCTCGTACTCCCCCAACGGCAAGGGTCTTAACGTGTCGTTCGTTCTGGACCACTACGGCACGCCGTCGACGATCATGGGCTTCTTTGGCGGGTTTACCGGACGCTGGATTGCCGAGGAGGCAGCCAAGACCTGCCCGGTCGTGAGCGTCGAGGCCGACGGCATCACGCGCGTGAACACGTTCGTGAATGCCGGTGACTGCGAGTACGTCATGCCCAACGCGGGAGCTCCTGTCTCGCGCGAGCACCAGCTTGAGATGCTCGACATGATTCGCAAGACAGAGGATATGGACACGCTCGTGGTGAGCGGCTCGCTGTCTCCGGAGATGGACGCAAGCTACTATGACGAGCTGGCCGACGTGTGCGCCGAGCGCGGGATCGACCTGATTCTAGACGTGTCGCACGCTCACCTCAAGGAGCTCGTGGAGCGCAAGCCCCTGCTCATCAAGCCCAACGACGAGGAGATCGAGCAGATCTTTGGCGTGGATGCTGGCTCGCCCGAGCAGGTCGTTGCCGCGCTGCACACCATCCACGACCGCGGTGCGCGCAACATCCTGTGCACGCTAGGCGGCGCTGGTGCGTACTTCATTGACGACAGGCACGTCTACCACGCGACTGCGGCCAAGGTGAAGGTGCTCTCCACGGCGTGCGCCGGCGACTCTACGCTCGCCGCGTTCCTGTCCATCTGGCACCAGGACCGCGACGCCGTGGAGCCCGCGCTGCGACGCGCGATGGCTACCGGCGCCAACGTTGCCATGTCCGCCGGCATTGGCGACCTCGCGCTCGTTGACGAGCTGGAGAAGCAGATTCAGGTGGAGGTTGTCGAGTAGCGAGCTCGACGGCTGGCCCTGCGACCAGACTTGGACAATTCACACAGACTAAGGCAGGAGGGCGTCCTGATGCAGGAGCGTGTCTTGTCGGACGAGAGGATGCAGTATCTGCAGCTCCTGGCTCGTCAGTTTCCCACGCGCGCGTCGGCATACACCGAGATCATCAACCTGCAGGCAATCCTGCAGCTCCCTCGTGGCACGGAGCACTTCATCTCCGACGTGCACGGGGAGCTGGGTGCGTTCGTGCACATCCTCAACAACAGCTCGGGCGTGATCAGAGAGCGCGTCGAGCGGGTGTTTGAGGGGCGCCTAGACGCGCGAGAGCAGGCGGACCTCTGCACACTCATCTACTACCCCGAGGAGAAGCTGGAGCTCGAGCGCTCACGCGGCGAAATCGCTTGGGAGTGGTACTGGAACGCGCTCATGCGCCTGATCGAGTTGGCCCGAACGCTCTCTGACTGCTACACGCGCTCGCACGTGCGCAAGCTCATGCCCGAGGAGTACGCCTATATCATCGACGAGCTGCTGCACGTGAGCCTCGGGGCGCAATCCGCCCACCATGCGTACCACAAGTCCATCTTGGGAGCGATCATCGCCGCCGAGGCGACAGATGACTTCATATGCTCGCTGGCCGCATTGATCAAGCGACTGTCTGTCGCGCGCCTACATGTTGTGGGCGACGTCTACGATCGCGGGCCTCGTGGGGATCGCATTGTTGACAAGCTCATGACGCGTGGCGAGGTGGACGTCCAATGGGGCAACCATGACATAGCCTGGATGGGCGCCGCGGCGGGATCCGAGGTCTGCGCGGCGGCGGTCGTGCGCATATGTGCTCACTACGGGACGCTGGACGTACTCGAGAGCAGCTACGGTGTGTCGTTGCGCGAGCTTGCCCTCTTTGCCGACGAGACGTACGCGGACGAGGACGGAATGACACGGCTCGAGAAGGCCGCCAACGTCATCCTGTTCAAGCTTATGGAGCAGACGATAGCGCGTCACCCCAACTGGGAGATGGAGGACCGCTGCCTTTTGGGGTCGCTTGACCTGACTGCGGGAACTGTGCGCATAGGCGAGAGAGACTGGACGCTCAGGACGCGTGACTTCCCCACGGTGGACCCACGCGAGCCGTCGAGACTGACAGAGGGCGAGCAACGCGTAATGGAGGGGCTCATGCGCGCCTTCGCAGACTCCGACCGCCTAAGGCGCCACGCTGGCTTCCTCTTTGACCATGGGTCCGTCTACCTTGTGCGCAACAATAACCTGCTCTTTCATGGCTGCATCCCGCTCAACGGCGACGGCACCTTTGCGCAAATCGTCTCCGACGGCAAGACCTACGGGGGACGCGCCCTGCTTGACTACGTGGAACGCATGGCCCGCCGTGCCTGGGCCACGGGCGACCAGCGGGCCCTGGACTGGATGTGGTACCTGTCGTGCGGCGCGCACTCCCCTCTTGCGGGGCGCGTGACCAAGACCTTCGAGCGGGCCTACGTGGTGGAGCGAGAGGCATGGGATGAGCCCCAAGACCCCTACTTCCACCTTGCGCGCAACAAAGACGTGTGCGAACGGATCCTGCGTGAGTTTGGCTGCCGCGGCGCAGACTCGCACATCGTGAACGGACACACGCCCGTGCGCGAGGCCGACGGCGATACGCCGGTGCGTGCCGACGGCCGCCTGCTTGTGATAGATGGAGGCTTTTGTCAGGCCTACCACAAGGTGACGGGCATAGCCGGCTACACGCTCATCTCTGACGAGCATGGCATGCGCCTCAAGGCCCACAAGGCCTTCCAGGGCATACGAGCCGCCCTCCTCGAGGACGCCGACATCGTGCCCGCGCATGAGCTGACCATCTTCGAGGCGCCACGGCCCCTGCGCGTGTGCGACACCGACACCGGCGACGAGATCCGCCATCAGATATCCGACCTGGACGACCTGCTCGCGGCCTACAGCGACGGCATTCTTGGCGAGAGCTGTCGCGAGCGATAGGCAAAGGGTTCGGTCTACGGCTTTGCGGCAGCAGCCTACAGCCTAATGCATGGGAAGGATCTCGATCCACTGGCCGTCTGGGTCAACGATGAAGTACAGCCCCATGCGCGGGTTCTCCTTCACGATGCAGCCCATACGCTCGTGAAGCGCGTGGTAGGCGTCGTAGTCGTCCACACGAAACGCGATGTGGACGTCCTTGCCACCGTTCTCGTACGGCTCCGTGCGACCGCGATTCCACGTGAGCTCGAGCTCAAAGGGGCTCTCGTCGTTGGCCATGAAGGTGTTGGTCCAGGACCCGTCCTCAGGGCCCTTCTCGCGAACCACGTGAAAGCCGAGCGCCTCCTGGTAGAACGCGATGGTTGCCTCCTTGTCCAGGACGTGCGTGCAGCGATGTACGAACTGTGCCCTCATGGGTCCTCCATTCGGATACAAGACTAGGCAACGCCGTACCAGGCCGTGCCCTCATAGGTCCAACCGAGCTCGACAAGCGCCTCACGCTCGGATTCCCAGGGCGTGTAGTGGTGGTTGTTGGCCGGCTCGTTGGGGTTGTACAGGCGATACAGCACCGCACCCTTGGCGTCATCGGAGTACCAGCCGAGTCCCTCGTAGTTCCAGCCCAGGGCGACAAGAGCCTCACGCTCGCCGACGTCCATGGTGTAGTGGTGCTCTCCTGCGTACTCGTTATACAGGCGGTACACAGGCGTCTTGGACGTCGTCGGAGCGGTCCAGCCCAGTCCCTCATCGACCCAGCCAAGCTCCACGAGCGTGTTGCGCTCGTTGGCCTCGCTGGTATAGAAGTGCTCGCCGCTGTTTGGGTTGTACAGGCGCTCAAGCGGCATCCTGCCCACGGGAGCCACGGGCTTGGCGGGCTCGCCGGCAGTTCCGGGAATGTAGTAGGTGGCCGCCACGTTGCTGGGAAGGTTGGCAGTGGCGTACGTGCGCCCATCGGCCGTCGAGGTCCAGGTGGCGTCGCGGAGAAACAGCAATTCGTCAAAGGCAAAACCCCTGCCAACCGTCAGTCCAACAAGCTTGTCACAACCATCAAACATGAAATCCGTGTCCACTTCACCATTGGGAACAAGACCCTGAATGTTCACAGTGAGCAGTGAGGTGCAGCCGCTAAACATGTCATTTGCACTGCTGAGTGAAGGAGCGACAAAAGACGACATGTCAACTGACGCGAGAGCCGTGCAACCTGAAAACATTTCACCGCAGTTTTCGAGCTTGGAGGCCTTGCACCCTCGCAAGTCAACAGTCTTGAGGGACGTGCACCCCTTGAACAGCGCCGACATGTTCTCAGCTGCGTCAAAGCCCTTGCCTGACAGATCGACGCTCACAAGGCTCGTACACTCCTTGAATGCCGTCTGCATGTCGACACAGTACGTGAGGTCCAAGTTCTTAAGGTTGACGCTCGTAATGTTCCGCATCTCCTTGAACCAGCCATTAAT
>CAJOGH010000049.1:4203-11084 GCA_905233865.1 uncultured Atopobiaceae bacterium | reverse complement strand
TGGGTTGAGGGTACAATCAACTCCACGGTGTAGTCCGTCAGGTGTATGTCGTCGAAGCCGCCCATGAGCATCTTGCCATAGCGCCCCGTCGATTCCAGCTGTCCGTCGACGATGTTCCAGTTGCCCTCGCGGTAGCCCCACTCGTCGCTGGGGGCCTCGCACGCGCCCACGAGCCCCTCCGCTGCCTCGCGGCCCATCTTGCCTATGCGGGCAAGCGCGTCAATGACGGCGCCGCGCTTGGCGTCCAGCTGCGCGGCTCGCGTGAGGTGCGCCCAGGGACATCCGCCGCACACGCCGGCATAGGTGCAGGCCGCGGCACGCCTGGCATCGCCCGCGCTCACGACCTCGACCACGCGTGCGCGGTCGAACGACGACCCCGTGCCGGTGACCTCACAGCGCACGACGTCGCCAGGTGCGCCGCCAAGCACGAAGACAGTCTTGCCATCGTCGCGGTGCGCAATCGCGTCCGGCCCGTAGCCCATGCGCTCGCAGGTGAGCTCGAGTGTGTCCTGTGCCATGTGGCCTCCGTCTTTCCTGCGCGCGCTCGCGCCCACGCACATCAATATATGTAGCTGTCCCACATGGTAGCAACCGTTCGGCGGAGTGCGAACTCCCGTGTTCCACCCGTATCAGGCAACATGAGCAGCATTGCATAAACCGCGCCTAAACAATGAGTTTATGCACCCCAATAGGACGGGAATATGCCAATCTCAGGCTCTTATCAGCCTGCGTGTAACACGACCGACATATCTGATATTCAAAGCAAGCTTGAAATATACCTGTCATACGTGCAGGTCAATGAGGGGTAAATTTCATTGTATCGGCACATTTTCAATCCGGTCAGCGGCAAAACCAACCGTTCACCCCCAATTGCACTACCGTTCGCGGGCAATTTGCCACTTATTGGATAATGGGTATATAGTGAACGAGTTGGCCGCGTCGTAGCCGAGCCTGATCACCTTGGCCGCCGCGACCACACACGAACACCCATTTACCAATCAATTCGATCACCGGCATTCCCGGTACGAAAGGAGTAGGAGGCATCATGAGCAAGGGGCTTAACGTCCACAGCGAAATTGATCCCCTCAAGAAGGTCTGCCTTCACCGCCCTGGTGAGGAGCTGCTGAACCTTCCCGCGGAGGACCTCGAGACGCTTCTCTTTGACGACATTCCCTTCCTGGAGGTCGCCCAGCAGGAGCACGACCGCTTCGCAGAGATCCTGCGCGAGCAGGGTGTCGAGGTCCTGTACCTCGAGAAGCTTATGGCTGAGGCTCTCGACGCCGCTGACGGCGCCCGTGAGGAGTTCACCAACCAGTGGATCGAGGAGGCTGACATCCGCGGCAACGAGATGAAGCGCGTTGTCAAGGAGTACCTCGACTCCATCAGCGACACCAAGGCCTTTGTCGACAAGACCATCGCCGGCATCACCAAGGCCGAGATCGACATGCCGCTGTCCAGCACCAAGACGCTCGACGACCTCGTGGGCGCCGACGCCGACGGCGAGTCCTTCCTGATCGCCAACCCGATGCCCAACACCTACTTCACCCGCGACCCGTTCGCGATCGTCGGTCACGGCGTCAACCTCAACCGTATGTTCTCCGTCACGCGTAACCGCGAGACCATCTACGGCAAGTACATCTTCAAGTACCACCCCGACTACTGCGACTCCCCGCTGTGGTACCGTCGCGACTCCGCCTTCCACACCGAGGGTGGCGACGTCCTCAACCTCAACGCCCACACCCTGGCCGTTGGCATCTCGCAGCGCACCCAGGCTGCCGCCATCGACACCATGGCGCAGAACATGTTCTGGGGCACCGCGCAGACCGGTGACGTCTCCGAGATCGACACCATCTACGCCTTCAACATCCCCAACTCCCGCGCCTTCATGCACCTGGATACGGTCTTCACCCAGATCGACGTGGACAAGTTCACCATCCACCCCAACATCATGGGTACCCTCCAGGTCTTCAAGCTCACCAAGGGCAACGCCCAGGGCGAGGTCAAGATCGAGGAGATGAACGACACCCTCGAGCACGTGCTCGCCAAGGCGCTCGACCTCGACGCGGTCAAGCTGATCAAGTGCGGCGGCGGTGACCCCATCGCGGCCTCCCGCGAGCAGTGGAACGACGGTTCCAACACGCTCTGCGTCGCCCCTGGCAAGATCTGCGTCTACCAGCGCAACACCGTCTCCAACGACGTGCTCTACAAGGAGGGCCTCGAGCTCCTCGTGGTTCCTTCGGCCGAGCTCTCCCGCGGCCGTGGCGGCCCCCGCTGCATGAGCATGCCCTTCTGGCGTGAGGGTTAGTCTCACACCGCTCCACCTGTGCCCGGGGAGGTACGCGCCTCCCCGGGACATGCATGACTAGGCACCACCCGACGTATCTTATGCGCCGGTGCAAGCAAGTAAGTTCGTAAGAAAGGACCCATCATGGGCGTCAACCTTCGCGGTCGTCACTTCCTCAAGCTCCTCGACTTCACCCCCGCCGAGATCGAGTACCTGATCGACCTCTCCGCCGACTTCAAGCGCATGAAGCGCGCCGGCATCCCTCACCGTTACCTCGAGGGCAAGAACATCGTCCTCCTCTTTGAGAAGACCTCCACGCGCACCCGCTGCTCCTTCGAGGTCGGCGGCATGGATCTGGGCATGGGCGTCACCTACCTGGATCCCGGCTCGTCGCAGATGGGCAAGAAGGAGTCCATCGAGGACACCGCTCGCGTCCTTGGCCGCATGTATGACGGCATCGAGTACCGTGGCTTCTCCCAGGAGCTCGTCGAGGAGCTCGCTGAGAAGGCCGGCGTGCCCGTCTGGAACGGCCTGACCGACGAGTTCCACCCCACGCAGATGATCGCTGACATGCTCACCGTCAAGGAGAATTTCGGCGACCTTCGCGGCCTCAACTTCACCTTCATGGGCGACGCCGGCAACAACGTGGGCAACTCCCTCATGGTCGTCTGCGCCAAGCTGGGCCTCAACTTCACCGCCTGCGGCCCCAAGGAGCAGATGCCCAACGCCGAGCTGGTCGAGAAGTGCCGCGAGATCGCTGCCGAGAACGGCTGCACCATCACGCTGACCGAGGATGTCGTTGCCGGCACCACCGACGCTGACGTCATCTACACCGACATCTGGGTCTCCATGGGCGAGCCCGACGAGCTCTGGGCCAAGCGCATCGAGCTCCTCGAGCCCTACCGTGTGACTAAGGAGGTCATGGACCGCTGCCACGACAACGCGATCTTCATGCACTGCCTGCCCTCCTTCCACGACACCAACACCACCATCGGTGCTGACATCGCCAAGAAGTTCGGCGTCACCGAGATGGAGGTTGCGGACGAGGTCTTCGAGTCCAAGGCGTCCAAGGTCTTCGACGAGGCCGAGAACCGCATGCACACCATCAAGGCCATCATGTACGCGACCCTCAAGTAGGTTTAGCTGCATTTCTTTGGTGCGCCATCCCGTTTGGGGTGGCGCACCTTCTTTGTTTGCGCGAGGGAGATGGGTACTCATGAAGATCGAGGCCATAGGCGTTGAGGCGTTTTTGAACGACTATGAGCACGAGGCTCGTCTCGACATCGCCCAGAGCACTATCGCGAGTCTTACTATGGGTGAGATCCTCGAGCTTGACGGTGAGGGTGGTTCGACGTTTTACGAGCAGCTCAACCGCAGGAAGATGAACTACGGTTTCATCGAGGGCTCGGTCGAGTTCAAGCAGGAGGTCGCAAAGCTCTACAAGAGCGTCGATCCCGACAACGTCCTCCAGATGAACGGCGGCACCGGCGCCAACCTCAACGCCATCATGGCGCTGGTCGAGCCCGGCGACCATGTGGTTGCCGAGTATCCCACCTACCAGCCCCTCTATGACCTGCCCGAGGCACTTGGCGCCAAGGTCGACCACTGGGTCATTCACGAGGAGGACGGCTGGCAGCCGCGCATCGACGAGCTCAAGAGGCTCGTGAGGCCGGACACCAAGCTCATCTGTGTAAACAACGCGAGCAACCCGCTCGGTGCTGTCATCACGACCGAGGTCATGGAGGAGATCGTTGAGATCGCCCGCAGCGTAGACGCATGGATCCTCTGCGACGAGGTCTTCTTCCCGCTCGAGGAGCCCGAGAAGTGCACGAGCATCGTGGACCTCTATGACAAGGGCGTGGTTACCAACAGCGTGAGCAAGGACTACAGCGTGCCTGCAGCGCGTTGTGGTTGGACGGTCAGCAACAAGGAGCTTGCCGACCGCATGCGCGTGCTTCGCGACTACACGATGATCTGCAGCGGTGTGTTCAACGATGCGCTGGCCACCTATGTCCTGCGCAACCGCGAGCGCGTCATCGAGCGCAACCTCAAGATCATCCGCACCAACCGCGAGATCGTCAACGAGTGGATGGCAGGAGAGAGCCGCGCGAGCTGGATCCCTCCCAAGGGTGTGAGCGTCAGCTACATGCGCCTGGACATCCCGGTCGATGACGAGACGTTCTGCCTCGATCTCTTGCGTGACACCGGCGTCCTGCTCGTCCCGGGCAGCCGCTTTGACCTACCTCGTGGCGCGCGGCTTGGCTATTGCGCACCCGAGCCCGTCCTGCGTGAGGGGCTCCAGACGTTGAGCGAGTATATGCGCGAGAAGTTCGACTAGGGGAGCCGCACAAATATGTTCTTCTCGATATCGGATATCTTCTAAGGCATATGCATATCTATTTTTGAACACGGCCTCAGATGCACCTGTGTATTACCTGTATCTATTGTGTCAGATGGTGTTTCTATTCGAGCGTCTTATTGGATATTGGCTCAAATTGACCCTTGTGCATCAGGAAGCAAACGTGTAACATATATGGACGTACGTTGAAGTTTTTGTTCACGTTCAGTTAATTGTTGGTTTGTTCGATTAGTTGTGCCTTGTGCACCGAAAGGAGTTGCGCTCATGTCAGATTCATCGACGCAGCCTAAGAAGAAAAGGAAGATGCTAACTTCCTTCTCGATCATCCTGATCATCCTGGCTGTCGTTGCCCTGATCACCGTCTTTATGAATGGTATGTCGGTCACCGACGCCGAGGGTGCCGAGGCGGTCATCACCGGCGCCACCCTGCCTGACTTCCTGATGGCCCCCGTCAAGGGCTTTGGCGACGCCATTGACGTCTGCCTGTTCGTTCTCGTCCTCGGTGGCTTCCTGGGCATCGTGAACAAGACCGACGCGCTCAACGCCGGCATCACCAAGCTGGTCAAGAAGATGGGCGGCAACGAGCTCAAGCTCATCCCCATTCTTATGGCCCTCTTTGCCATCATGGGCTCCACCTACGGCTTCTGCGAGGAGTCCGTGGGCTTCTACGCCCTGCTGTCCGCCACGATGATGGCGGCTGGCTTTGACGCCCTTACCGGCGCCATGATGGTCCTTCTGGGCGCCGGCGTCGGCTGCCTTGGCTCCACGGTCAACCCGTTTGCCACCGGCATCGCCAGCTCTGCGCTGACCGCTCTTGACCTCAACATCGACCAGGGCATCATCATCGGTCTCGGCCTCGTGCTGCTCGTGGTGACCTACGCCCTCGCCGTCTTCTTCGTCATCTCCTACGCCAAGAAGGTCAAGGCTGACCCCAGCAAGACCCTCATGAGCGAGTCCGAGCTGGCCGCTGCCAACAACGCTTACGGCCAGGTCGAGAAGGAGGAGGACGTGGCCCTGAGCGGTCGTCAGAAGGCCGTTCTCGTCGTGTTCGCGCTCACGTTCGTCGTCATGATCATCGGCTTCATCCCCTGGTCCAAGCTTGGCGTTGAGGTCTTCAACGCCGGTGGCTCCACCGAGACTGTCGTGACCAACGTCGACATGGACAACTACGCTGACACCGTGGTTGCCGCCGACGAGGGCGAGCTCGAGTTCACCTCCATCAGCGGTACCGACACCGTCGAGAAGGTCACCCCCGGCTGGTCCGGCTTCCTGACCGGCACCGCCCTCGGTGAGTGGTACTTTGCCGAGTCCACCACCTGGTTCCTGCTCATGGCCATCATCATCGGCATCATCGGTGGCCTCTCCGAGCACGAGATCGTCGACGAGTTCATGGCCGGCGTGGGTGACATCGTCTCCGTCGTCATGATCATCGCCGTGTCGCGTGGCGTCTCCGTCCTCATGAGCTCCACGGGCCTGGCCGACTTCGTCCTGTACAGCGCGTCTAACGCTCTGGCCGGCACCTCGGGCGTCATCTTTGCCCCGCTGTCGTTCCTGCTCTACTTCGCGCTGTCCTTCCTCATTCCCTCGACCTCTGGTATGGCCACCGTGTCCATGCCCATCATGGGGCCCCTGTGCGCCAGCCTTGGCTTCAACCCCGCCGTCATGATCATGATCTTCAGCGCCGCCTCTGGTGTCGTGAACCTGATCACCCCGACCAACGGCGCTATCATGGGTGGCCTTGCTCTGTCCCGCGTGGAGTACCCCACCTGGGTCAAGTTCGCCACCAAGATCGTCGTCATCATGTCCCTCGCCTGCATCGTCATCCTGACCATTGCCATGATGGTTGTGCCTGCGTAAGGCTTGATCGACTTACTGCGCAGCGCGTGCGCTGTGCGTTGGAGGGAGCCGTCCTCGTGGCGGCTCCCTTTTTGTGCGTGTGGTCGTGGTGCGTGCGCATGCTAGGATGTGTGGGCTACGAAAGGGGAGTGCTATGTCCGGATACCGTTCCAAGCAGATGATCGTCGTGAGGCGTGACCTCAAGATGCGCAAGGGCAAGATAGCGGCACAGGCCTCGCATGCCTGTGTGGAGGCCATACTCATGGCGCTGGCGCGTGAGGGTCGTGGTGCCGACATCCGGGTCGTGGGGGACTATGGCTGGGTGGACCTGGCCGGCGGCGCGCGCGGTGCGGTGCCTACGCCGCTCGAGGCCTGGTTTGAGGCGGGCGTGGCCAAGATTTG
>CAJOGH010000049.1:0-4071 GCA_905233865.1 uncultured Atopobiaceae bacterium | reverse complement strand
CCCCGAGCAGATTGACCCCATCACCGGCTCCCTCCCCCTCTTTTGATAATGGGGACAGGTACCATTGTCAAAATGATAAAAGGGACAGGTTTGGATGCCTGTTCCGGCTGATACAAAGGGGCGCCCGAAGGCGCCCCTTGGCATGTCTATGCTCTTATCGGCCTGAGCCGCGCGCTACATCGGACGCTCGTCGCCCCAGAAGAACAGCGCAACCGTGCCAGGGCCGGTGTGACAACCGATGGTGGCACCGATGTCAAAGATCTGCACGCCGCCGTCGACCTTGGCAAAGTCAGCCTCGATGAGGTCGGCCAGGGCACGCGCGTCGTCCATACACTCGGAGTTGGAGATGAACACCTTGCCGTCGTAGCCCTCGCGGTCGCGCGCGTACTCGTGCATCTTGGCCAGCGCGGCCCTGATGGCCTTCTTCTTCGTGCGGATCTTCTCGAAGGTGTCCAGCTTGCCCTCGCGTGTCACGGTGAGCAGTGGGCAGATGTTCAGCAGGCCGCCCACGGCGCCGGCTGCCTTGGACACGCGGCCGCCGCGCACGAAGAACGTCAGGTCGGTCGAGAAGAACCAGTGCTGCAGGCGCAGTCGGTTGGCCTCGGCCCAGGCGGCGAGCTCGTCGAGGCCCATGCCCTCGTCGCGCTTGTCGGCCAGGCGGTCAACGAACAGGCCGTAGCCCGCGCTCGCGCACAGCGAGTCGACGACGACAATCCTGCGGTCAGGGTACTGGTCCTTGAGGTCGGCCGCGGCGTTGAGGGCGCTCTGGTACGAGCCCGAGATGCCGCTCGAGAGCGTCACGTGCAGGATGTCGTGGCCCTCGTCCAGGATGGGCTTGAAGTGCTCCTCGTACTCGCCGACCGACACCTGCGAGGTGCGGGCGGGGGCGCCGGCGAGCATCTTGGCGTAGAGCTCGGCGGGGGAGTTCGTCTTGCCAAAGTCGTCACGGCACTGCTCGCCGTCGAGCTCGTAGTTAAAGAAGACGCAGGGTACGTTGCGGCTCGCCAATAGGTCGGGCGTGAGGTCCACGGTCGAGCAGCACGAGAGCACGTAGTCAGACATTGGTTTCCTTTCTGGAATGTTCATACCCTTATAAGGATAGCGCAACGTGCGCCCGCGTACGTCGTGCCGTCTTGCCGAACGTTTTGCTGTATGCGCGCGCCCAACTTGGGTACAAGAATCCGCGGTATGAACCCTGACCCTTCGAGAGGATGACCCTTACATGCGCAAGTTCAAGACAGAGAGCAAGAAGCTTCTTGACCTCATGATCAACTCGATCTACACCAACCGCGAGATCTTCTTGCGCGAGCTCATCAGCAACGCATCCGACGCCATTGACAAGCTGCACTTTGCCAGCCTCACGGACTCCTCTATCAAGCTGAGCCCCGAGGACATGGCCATCACGGTCAGCTTTGACGCCGACGCGCGCACCATCACGGTGAGCGACAACGGCATCGGCATGGACGCGGACGCTCTCGAGAAGAACCTCGGCACCATCGCCCACTCCGACAGTCAGGAGTTCAAGCAGACCAACGCCGAGGCCCAGGGCGACGACGTGGACATCATCGGCCAGTTTGGCGTCGGCTTCTACTCTGGCTTCATGGTGGCCAAGCAGGTCAAGGTCATCACGCGTGCCTATGGCTCCGACGAGACCAACTGCTGGAGCTCCGACGGCATTGAGGGCTATACCATCAAGGCCTGTGACCAGCGCGACACCCACGGCACGGACGTCATCCTCACCCTCAAGGACGACGTTGAGGGCAAGGACGGCGAGGAGGGCGACGACTACTCGCGCTTCCTGTCCGAGTGGGCGCTTCGTGACCTCATCACCCGTTACTCCAACTACGTGCGCCACCCGGTGCAGATGGAGGTCTCCAAGACCCGCACGATCGAGCCGCCGGAGGACGCGCCCGAGGATGCCAAGCCGGAGTACGAGTCGTACACCGAGCTCGAGACCATCAACTCCATGACACCCATCTGGAAGAAGCGCTCCGCTGACGTCTCCGACGAGGACTACAACGAGTTCTACAAGTCGACCTTCCACGACTTCGAGGATCCCGCGCGCACCGTCTCGTTCCATGCCGAGGGTACGCTCTCCTATGACGCGCTGCTCTTTGTGCCTGGCCGTGCCCCCTTTGACCTGTACAGCAAGGACTACCAGAAGGGCCTGGCGCTCTATAGCTCGGGCGTTCTCATCCAGGAGAAGTGCGCCGACCTGCTTCCCGACTACTACAACTTCGTCCGCGGTGTCGTCGACTCCGCTGACGTGAGCCTCAACATCTCGCGCGAGACCCTGCAGCAGGACCGCCAGCTCATGGCCATCGCGCGCCGCGTGGAGCGCAAGATCCACTCCGAGCTCGTGGCCATGCGCGACAACGAGCGCGAGGCCTACGAGAAGGTCTTTGAGAACTTTGGCCGTGGCCTCAAGTACGGCATTTACTCCAGCTATGGCGTCAAGGCGTCGGAGCTCAGCGACCTGCTGCTGTTCTGGTCGGCCCGTGAGGAGCGCATGGTCACGCTCGCCGAGTACGCCGCCGCCCTCAAGGACGGTCAGGACACGATCTACTACGCCTGCGGCGACGACCGCGAGCGCGTCTCGCGCCTTCCTCAGGTCAAGAGCGCCCTGGAGCTTGGCTATGACGTGCTGCTGTGCACGCAGGATGTAGACGAGTTCACCATCCAGGCCATGCGCGGCTACCATGTCGACGCCGTGGAGGGCGAGGGTGACGATGCCCGCGACGAGCTCGACCTGACGTTCCAGAACGTCTCGTCTGCCGATTTCGACCTGGCCAGCGATGACGAGAAGGAGGCTGCCACCAAGGCTGCCGAGGACAACAAGGCGCTGCTCGATGCCATGGGCAAGGCCCTTGACGGCAAGGTTGGAAGCGTCACGGTCGCCGCGCACCTGAGCGACGCCGTGGCTACTGTTTCGGCCTCGGGCCCCATCTCGCTGGAGATGGAGCGCGTGCTCTCGCAGGATCCTGCCGCTGCAGACAATCTGCCCAAGAGTGAGCGCGTGCTAGAGCTCAATGCCAACCACCCTGTGTTTGCCAAGCTCGCCGAGGCACAAGCCGCGGGCGACACCGAGCGCGTCGACCTCTACGCGAGCGTCCTCTACGACCAGGCACTCATGGCCTCCGGCCTGCCGGTCGACGACCCCATCGCCTTTGCGAACAACATCACCAAGCTGATGTAGCCTGCGCAGGCTCTTCTCGCCCATAAACAATTTAAGAGACGAGTGGACGTAGCACTTGTCTCTTAAAAGTCTTATGACGCGGGGCGACAGGAGCCTCGCGCTGACCTTCTGCCGATGCGTTTATGTTCCTAATTGGCCCTCAAACTCTTGCCAAAGCGCGAATAAACCACTCGTTTCCTGGGCAAATGCGAGTCGCGAGCGCGCCTGGCAGCAATCGGGGGCCAATCGGGAACCAAAACGCATCTCCTTGACCGCATCCCCTCCCTCAACGTAAACTTAAACATAGCTAAATGTGTGTCGCTACAGGGGCTCAGGGGGTCATCATGGACAAGGGCACGCGTGTCGCACGCCTCGCATTGGCCTTGGCGCTCGCCATGGCCGTCGCGCTGCCGGCTCCCGCGCTCGCCGACGCGCCCGGCAACCTCGCCTCGCGCCTCGTCGCGATGGCCACCGGCGAGGCCGTCTACGCCACCGACTCCGCCACGCGCGTGCGGGTCGCCTTCGAGTCCGGCGGCGCAGCCCGCTCGGTGCAGATCGTGCGCGCCGGCGACGCCCTCGTGGCCCCGGCCGCGCCCACGGCCCCGGCGGGACACGTCTTCGACCGCTGGAAGATCGGAGACGCCGACCTCACGCCCTACCTCGCCCGCCGCCTCACGGACGCCGACCTCGCCACCATCGCCGCGGCGGCCGGCGCCGCCCCAGGCGACGACAACCTCGTCTCCGTCTCGGCCCAGGCCGCATTCGCCCCCTCGCACGCCGCCCGCTTCCACCAGTACACGCGAGCCGAGTGCGCCGCGGACCCGTCGCTGGCGGCCACCTACGCCTGCACCGCGCTCGCCGACGCCGCCGGCTCGGTCGCCCTTGCCAACCCGAGC
>CAJOGH010000048.1 GCA_905233865.1 uncultured Atopobiaceae bacterium | reverse complement strand
CACACCACAAGGCTGGCGACAACCAGGCGGCGGCGCCCCGCGATCATGACGGCCTCGGGCTCACCGACCAGGTGACGTCACAGAGCGACACAGGCTCGGCCAGGTCCGTGAGCGGGGCGGACGTGGACTCCCACACGAGCGGCACACGCGCGTCGCCCGCACCGGCACGTCCCAGCACCACGTCCTCCTTGGCAAGCCTGGTCTCCCCGGTCGCGCCAGCGGCGTCGACCAGCGAGCCACTCAGTCCATAGGCAAGCGTCATCACGTCCTTGTCGCCCGCCTTGACAGACGATGCCAGCGTGATGGGCGCCCCCTGCGTTGGTTGCACGCTCGTGGCATCGATTGCGATGGGCCAGGGGCTCAGATTCTCTATGTAGGTGCTTTGAGGGGCCACGACCTCACCGGAGGGCAGGACGCGCAACGGTATCGTCGTCGGGACGCTAAACGATAGCTTGGTCATGTCAAGGTCCCACGTGGCCCAGAACGTGACGGTGTCGCCCTCCTTGTCGCTCAGGTTGAGCAGCTCGTCACCCTCACTCATCGAAGCTGGCTCGTCAGGGGCGGTCGCCCATCCGCGGAACACGTAGCCCTCGCGCTCAAACCCGCATGGCGGCGCGGCACCTGCCTCGTCATAGGTCATCCCCATGGGTGGCGTCTGCCCCGATGTGGCACCGTTGCCATCAAAGGCGACGGTGTAGGAGATGGGAGCGAACCTCACCGTCACGTCGGACGCCCCGCAGCACAGTTCGCCCGTTCCCTCGGAGCCCTGGTAGGCATAGCCGCGCGGCGCGTCCGTATAGCGCTCGCCTATGCGGTCGCGATACGTGGTCTTACACGTGCCCAGGGTCGTCCCCGCTCGCCCGTTGGAAAAGGACGAGGAGTAGGTCACGGGATACTCGGTGATGGATATATTGGCATGGAAGCCGTCAACCGGGATGCCCCCACCGTTGGCAGAGGTGCCCGTGTTGGACTTCACGTGCCCGTTGTGGGCGGTGTCGTTCAGAAAGGCGTGCACGTTGTACTCGCACGAGTAGCGGTTGGCAATGTCTCCGCGTACGTCTATCTGGATCTCCGTGACGTCGCCGCCATCAGGCGCGGTCGCATGCGACCCCTGCGTGGCGCGCACCCAGTCGCTCCACCCCGCCTTGCTCGCCACGCGATACTCAAGCCAGAGCTTGTTGGCGTCCTCGTTGCCAGTATGGAGCGTCAGGTGCAGGTCGCGGATGATGCCGCCGTTGGACGACTGGCTGTTATCATAGCGGTCGGACTCAGAGCCCGTGGGACTCATCTGCTCCACGCGCGTGTGGGTCGTGGCCGAGTACGACGTGAGGCCGTCAGCGTCCACGTAGTAGTAGGTAAGGTACGGGTACAGGAACGTCCCGTCACTGTTGTAGGTGTAGCCACTGGCATGAGTGATGCCATACGCGCCCTGGGGCGCCATCCACACGAGCAGCATGACCGCGATGGTCGCAAGCGCCCAGACGACGGTACGGGCAAGCGGAGACCACGGCTCCAGCAGCTTTGAGGCCCTCATCTCCATCCCTCCAATCCAACGAGAAAGACGCCGAGCGCCGACACGCAGGTCACCAGCGCCAGGGGCGCGCCGGCGCCGGTCTGCGGCATGTCGGGGTAGGTGGGCTCATCGGCCGCCGCTGGCGCGGAGGACGCGTCCTTGGCCTCGCCTCCCTTGGGCTCCGACTGCGGCATGAGGTCATAGTCAGGCTGGTCGAGTACCTCGATGGTCATCTGGGTGGACCCCTGCGTGCCCATGATTGGCTCCGACTCGTCCGCCAGCGCAACGTCCCTCGCGCCAAACAGAACGACAAGAGCCATCGCGATGACGATCCCCATCCAATGGGTTCTGCTGTTCATGCCCATCACCTACTCCCCCAGCGCCCCGGGCGCGACCGTCCACACGATCTGGCCCATGTCCTCGGTCTGGCGCATGTTCTGGGTCAGGCGTGCCGCGCGGCCCTCGCTCACGAGCTCGATGCGGTCTGCGTTGCCATCCTGCGCATAGGCCATGTTCCACGACCGTGAGGAGGTAGCGAAGCCATCCTCGTCCATGGCGCGGCAGGCGGGAACCATCTCATCTGCCGTGCCCACCGCAAAGCTCAGAACGTCCTCACCCTGGGCGGACGTGGCGTCCTCGACGAACGAGAAGGGTTCGGCCTCGGACACACGCACCTCAGAGACATAGATGCCAAACGCCGAGCGATTCTCCAGGTAGGTCGCCTCCGAGGAGGGCCCCACCATCTCACCGTCAGGGAGGACCTTGAAGGGGATGAGCGTAGGCACCACAAACGACATGACCGTCGGGTCATGGTCGTTGCCGGTCTTCTTGCCCAGCTCACCGTCATCAGGGTCGATGTTGTTACCCTCGACCTGCACGGTCACGAGCGTCGTTCCCGAGGTGGCGTTCTCAATGACCTGCTGGTCGCCGAGCGCCGCACTTGGCTGACAGAGCACGAGCGCAAGCGCGAGGGCGGCCGTCGCCGCACTAGACCTTCCTCTCATCGTTTGCCTCCTTGTCCTTGGACGCAGGCGCGCCCACCACCGTCACCTTGACCTCCGTGGGGCTACCCTGATCCGTTCCGTCACCATTGAGCGCCTGGACGCGAACGACCGCCTCGCCCGCCACCAGGCCCGCGGGCATGGCAATGGTCTGGCACTCCTCGCCCACCCCGACGATGTCGGAGGTATAAAGGCAGGTGCCCTTCTGCATGATCTGGAACCGCTGCGCCGCGTGGTTGGACGGGTCATTGGCAAACCCCACGTACAGGTTCTCGCCCGCAGACCCCATCACCAGCCGTGGGTTCAGGGTGACGACCATCATCCCGTCGGCCACCTGCCGGTCCAGCTCGCTCACGAGCGCCTCGCGCGTGGCCCCGTCCTCAGCGGCAGAGATCGTGGCTGCCGAGGCGTTGGCATGCGCGGTGCGACCAAAGGCCACGAATCCCAGGCCTGCCGCCGCAGAGAGGGTCACGACAAGGACGGCAAGGGCCGCTGGACGGGCAAGCGGCCTGGCGGGCCCACGGCCGCGCCGCTTGCGCGCTCCCCTTCTGCGCCCCGGTGGTCGCCGCCCGCGCGCACCGCCTGACCCGGCGCCCGCATGCACGAGCGCCAGGGCCGCGACGGCAACGAGCGTACATCCGACGACCGCAAGGACGATCGAACCTCCGTGCAGGTCAACAAAACGTCCGAGCCCCTCAAACACCTCCGTCATCGCTTCCTCCCATCGCCGTTGGGGACTGTTGCGAGCATCTTAGGGAGACGTGCATAGACAGGCTCTTGTCAAACGTGGGATTTTTTACAAACGGCTGTTTGAATCGTGTTTGATTGTTGTTTGAAATTTGTATGCGTGAATGAGAGTGCAAGGAAATCCAATACGGACCATACAATCCCCTGCTAGCCAACTCCCCTATGCGCAACGTCGTCGCAGCGCGCGCTCGCCACCACCTGTCACCAGCGCACGCGCGTCATCACAAGCGGTCACAAACCAAAACTATGCAAGTCGCAGCTACAGGGCATAATTGCGCGGAAATTGCGAGAAAAGCCTGCTCCACGCCATACCCGCGCGCACACGCAGGCACAGGCGCATATACTAGGACGCAGCAAGGCACAGCCACAGCGCCGCCACGTGCGGCCACGACGCAAGGAGAGCCATGTACAGCAGAGTCTACAGGCCAAAGAGCAAGAACCTCAACCGCACCATGGAGTACAAGGTCTTTGGCAAGAGCGGAAAGATCTGCCTGGCCTTCCCGCCACAGGACGGCCGCTGGTGGGACTTTGAGAACTTTGGCATGGTCGAGACCGTGGCCAACTGGATCGAGGCCGGTAAGCTCCAGCTGGTCCTGGTCGATGGCATCGACCACGAGTCCTGGACCGCCGAGGGCGACGAGCACGAGCGCATTCTCATGCAGGAGCGCTGGTTCCACTACGTCGTGGACGAGCTTCTGCCCACGCTGCGCAAGCGCAACCCGGACGCCCCCGAGGACGCCATGACGACCGGCTGCTCCATGGGCGCCATGCACGCGGCCAACTTCTTCTTCCGTCGCCCGGACCTCTTTGACGCGACCATCTGCCTCTCGGGCATCTACAGCGCCAACTTCTTCATTCCCGGCTACACGGACCCGCTGACCTACGACAACTCCCCCATCGACTTCCTGCCCAACATGCCGCAGAACCACCCCTGGATGGATCTCTATCGCACGAGCGACATCATCCTGTGCGTTGGCCAGGGCGCCTGGGAGGACGACCTTCTGGAGTCCACGCGCGCGATGGACGCGATCCTTGCCTCCAAGGGCATCCCCGCGTGGGTCGACTACTGGGGCCACGATGTGGCGCACGACTGGGACTGGTGGCAGAAGCAGCTCCCCTACTTCATGTACCACCTGCTTGGCAGCCCTGCCGCCGAATAGAGACGTCTACAACCCGCGCCCGCATGTCGCAATGCATGCGGGCGTACTCAAGCCCAGAGGAGATGCCCATGAACTTCGTGTTCGTCTCGCCCAATTTCCCCAGCGTGTACTGGAACTTCTGCGAGAGACTGGTCCAGAACGGCGTGCGCGTCCTTGGAGTTGGCGACTGCGCCTACGACGACCTCGACCCGCGCCTGCGCCACATCCTGACCGAGTACTACAAGGTCAGTAACCTCGGTGACTACGAGGAGATGTTCCGCGCCGTCGCGTTCCTGTCGTTCAAGTACGGCAAGATCGACTGGCTTGAGTCCAACAACGAGTTCTGGTTGGAGCAGGACGCGCGCCTGCGCGAGGACTTCAACATCACCACGGGCATGCACGTGAGCGACGCGCGCGCCTGGCGCTCCAAGTCGTCCATGAAGAGCTTCTACGAGCGCGCCGGCGTGGCTTCCGCTCGCTGCCTGCGCCCCACGACCCTGGCCGCGGCGCGCGCCTTTGTCAAGGAGGTAGGCGGCTACCCCGTCTTTGCCAAGCCCGACGTGGGCGTTGGCGCCGAGGGCGCCCATCATGTGAACAACGAGGCGGAGCTCGAGGCCCTCTTTGAGAGCGGCGAGTCGCGCAACGTGATCATCGAGGAGTGCGTGCGCGGCGACATCATGAGCTACGACGCCATCCTCGACTCCCACGGCAAGCCCCTCTTTGAGTCCAGCTGCCTGTTCCCGCCCTCCATGTCCGATGTGGTCCAGCAGCGCCTGGACATGTCCTACTGCGTCCTTCCCGAGATTCCCGAGAAGCTGCTGGCCGCCGGTCGTGCCTGCGTCCGCGCCTTCAACGTCACCAGCCGCTTCATCCACTTTGAGTTCTTCCGCCTCAGTTCCGACCAGCCCGGCCTGGGCAAGAAGGGCGACTTCGTGGGCCTCGAGGCCAACATGCGCCCCGCCGGCGCCTACACGCCCGACATGATGAACGTGGCCCACGAGGCCGACGTGTACAGCATGTGGGCCGACATGGTCTGCTACGACGAGCTGCGCAACTCCGACGTGGGAACCCACGGCTGCTGCGTGTATGCGGGTCGCCGCGACGGCCGCGCCTACGCCCACACCCATGACGAGATCATGAGCCGCTACTACATCCGCATGCGCGACCACGGCCGCATGCCGGACGCCATCGCCAACGACATGGGCAACGACTACTACGTCGCTCGCGTCCGCGACGAGGCCGCCGCACGCGAGTTTGCCGACTACGTCTTTGCGCCACCCGCGCCCGAGGCAAAGGCCGAGCCCAAGAAGGCGGCCACGAAGTCTGCCGACAAGAGCGAGGCAGCTGCGGCCAAGACGACCAAGGCCAAGGCCACGACCAAGGCAAGTGACTCCAAGCCCAAGACCAAGGCAAAGCCAAAGGCCAAGTCCAAGGCAAAGGGCAAGTCCAAGGCAAAGTCCAAGGGCAAGGGCAAGGCCAAGTAGCATATGCGCAGGGTACTTCTGATAGGCACGGGCGGGACCATCGCGTCCCGCTCGCATCTTGGCGGCGGCCTTGAGCCCCAGATGTCGTGCGAGGAGATGCTCGCCTTTGTCCCCTGTGTCCATGACGTGGCCGTCGTGGATACCTGTGACCTGCTGAGCATCGACAGCACCAACATGCAACCCGCGCACTGGCTTGCCATCGCCCGGCGCATCGAAGACTCCTACGACGACTACGACGGCTTTGTCGTCTGCCATGGCACCGACACGATGTCGTTCACCTCGTCAGCCCTTTCCTACCTCGTCCAGGACTCGCCCAAGCCCATCGTGCTCACCGGCGCCCAGCGCCCCATCGACCTGGACGTGACCGACGCCCGCACCAACCTCACCGACGCCATCCGCCTGGCCGCCCACGAGCGCGCCCATGACGTCTCCATCGTCATGGGAGGCAACGTCATCTGCGGCACGCGAGCCCGCAAGGTCCGCACGCACAGCTACAACGCGTTCATCTCCATCAACCACCCCTACCTCGCCACCATCCAAGGCGAGAGGGTCGTCTTCTACCTCGACGACCATCCGGTCGACAAGAGCGCGCGACCGCGCTTCTCCCACGAGATGAACGGCAACGTCGGGCTCCTCAAGCTGACTCCTCCCGTGAGCGCTGAGATCCTGGATGTGATGTGCAAGACCTACGACGCGCTTGTCATCGAGTCGTTTGGCGTAGGCGGGCTGCCCAGCTACCACAACGAGCCGCTCGGCGACATCCTGCGCCGCCACATGCGCTCTGGCACTCTTGTGGCTATGACCACGCAGGTTCCCCTCGAAGGCTCCGACTTTAGCGTCTACGAGGTCGGCCGCAGCGTGCCGCGTGAGGACGCGCTGCTAGAGGCCCGTGACATGACGCTCGAGGCATGCCTGACCAAGCTCATGTGGGTGCTGGGCCAGACGCGCAAGGTGCCCCAGGCCCGCGAGCTGTTCTACGAGCCGCACAACCGCGACACCCTCTGGACCTGAGGTAGCGGGAGCGCAGGCTCTTATCGTCCAAAAACCGCTCAAAACTCGACGCCTGTTCGTATATACGGCCTACGTGTCGAGTTTTGTGTGCTTCCGCCACCTCCAGGCCCGTTT
>CAJOGH010000047.1 GCA_905233865.1 uncultured Atopobiaceae bacterium | reverse complement strand
GCCAGGCAGCGCTCAAGTGCGGAGGCGCCTTCCTGCCCATCGACCCCGAGTACCCTGAGGAGCGCGTCCGCTACATTCTCGAGGACTCTGGCGCGCGCCTGGTCCTCACGACCGCGGACATCCTCGAGCGTCGCGCCGACCTTTTTGAGGCTCTTGTCGACCTGGAGCTCACGGTGGTCGAGGCCACGGCTGCGGAGCAGGAGGGTGGTCGCGAGAACCTGGACGTTGCCGTGACGCCCGACAACCTCGCCTACGTCATCTACACCTCCGGCTCCACGGGCCGCCCCAAGGGTGTCATGCTCACCAACCGCAACCTCGTTAACTTCGTGGACGACAACGACGCCAACCACGAGATCTGCGGCTACACGCGCAAGGCGCACGTGAGCCTTGCCGTGGCGGCGCTCACCTTTGACTTTGCCATCATGGAGGAGTTCGTGCCGCTGGCCAACGGCATGACGGTCGTGCTTGCCACCAAGGAGCAGATCCTGGACCCGCTGGCGCTGGCCAAGCTCATGCTGGACAACCATGTGGACGTGATGAGCTGCACGCCCAGCTACCTTTCCAACATGCTGGACATCGAGGCCTTCGTGCCCGCGGTCGCGGGACTCGCCTCCATCGACTTTGGCGCCGAGGCCTTCCCGCCAGGCCTGTACGACCGTCTCATGGACGTCAACCCAGACCTCTACGTCATGAACGGCTACGGGCCTACCGAGGCCACCATCAGCTGCACCATGCAGGTGGTGGACGGCTCGGGTGACATCACCATCGGCTTCCCCAACGCCAACGTCCACGTTGCCACCGTGGATCGCAACGGTCGCCTGCAGCCGCTGGGCGCCACCGGCGAGCTTGCGATTTTGGGCGACGGCGTCGGTCGTGGCTACGTGGGCCGCGACGACCTCACGGCACGCAGCTTCATCTCGCTTTTGGGCATGCCAGCCTACCGCTCCGGCGACCTTGCCCGCATTCGCGAGGACGCGCAGATCGAGTACCGCGGCCGCATGGACGACCAGGTCAAGCTCCGTGGCCTGCGCATCGAGCTGGGCGAGATCGAGAGCGTGCTGAATACCTACCCGTCCGTCCGCACGAGCGTGGTCGTGGTCGCCCATGGCGAGACCGACTACCTGGCCGCCTACTTCACAGCCGACGAGGAGGTTGACCTCGAGGCGCTCAAGGCGCACCTGTCCGAGTACCTCACCTCCTACATGGTGCCCCAGGCCATCATGCAGCTGGAGGAGATGCCGCTCACCGCCAACGGCAAGGTCGACAAGAAGGCCTTGCCCACGGTCGAGCAGACCCAGGCACACCGTGAGGTCAAGGAGCCCACGACGGACCTGCAGCGCGAGCTACTGGAGATGTACAAGAAGGCGCTCGGCATCTCCGAGATAGGCGTGGACGACAGCTTCTTTGAGGTCGGCGGCACCTCGCTCACGGCTGCCAAGGTCATGATGGCCGCCATGGTCAAGGACCTTCCCATCACCTATCAGGACATCTTTGACGCGCGTACGGTCGAGGGGCTGGAGCGCGTGGTTCTCTCCAAGCGAGCCGATGAGGTCAACCAGGAGGTGGCCCCCGAGCCGGAGCCCGAGCCTGTGGCGACGAAGAGCGACGAGCCCTCCTCGTACGTCGAGATGGCACTCACCTACAACACACCTGAGTATGTCGACGAGATCAAGCCGGGTCGCATTGGGAACGCGCTGCTCACGGGTGGCACGGGCTTCCTGGGCTCGCATGTCCTTTCCGTGCTGCTGGAGGACGAGGACCGCGTGGTCTACTGCCTGGTCCGCGGCCAGGCAGACGTCAGCGCCACCGATCGTCTGCGCGCGAGCATGTTCTACTACTTCGAGCGCGACATCTCGCCGCTTATGGGCTCGCGCATCATCGTCGTTGATGGTGACATCACGGACATGGAGGGCCTTGCCGATGTCTTTGACCTGGACTTCCAGACGGTCTTTAACTGCGCCGCGAGCGTCAAGCACTTTGCCGACTTCGAGTTCCTCGAGCGCATCAACGTGGGTGGCGTGCGCAACCTCGCGCAGCTCTGCCTGGAAAAGAAGGCGCGCCTGGTGCACGTGTCCACGGTCTCAGTCTGCGGTGACGTCGTGGGCGATGCCAAGATGCAGACGCTCACCGAGGCCAAGCTCGAGCTGGGGCAGGACACCGCCTCTAACGCCTATGTCCACACCAAGTTCCTTGCCGAGAAGGCCATACTGGAGCTCGTGGGACAAAAGGGCCTGGACGCCAAGATCATGCGCGTGGGCAACCTCATGAGCCGCCAGGTCGATGGCGAGTTCCAGGTCAACTTTGGCACCAACAACTTCATGAGCTCGCTGAGGTCGTACGTGGCCATGGGATGCTGCCCCATGTCGGAGATGGACGAGCGCGAGGAGTTCTCTCCCATCGACGAGACGGCACGCGCCATCGTCACGCTTGCCGGAACCGACCGCCGCTTCACGGTGTTCCACCCCTACAACTCCCACGAGGTGGAGATGGGCAACATCGTCCTTGCCATGCGCGAGTGCGGGCTTGAGATTGAGCCGGTGGATGACGAGACCTTTGAGGCGCGCCTTCGTGAGGCCCTTGCCAACGACGCCATCAACGCCTTCGTCTCGCCGCTGGTCAACTACAGCCTCGGTGACGACGACATGCGCTACGAGAACCCTGCGGACAACAGCTTCACGGTCAAGGCGCTCTACCGCCTTGGCTTCCAGTGGTCCATTACCGAGATGCACTACCTCAAGCAGGCGATTGGGATGCTCATCACGCTCGGGTTCTTTGACGTCAGCTAAGGGCGACGACCATCGTGAGCACGTTCTTGTCGCCATCACGCTTGTAGGAGAGCTCCGAGCAGGTCTGCTTGATAAAGGCGATGCCCATGCCGCCTTGGTCCAGCAGGTCAAACTCCGGGATGCCTTCCGTCCTGGCCAGCGGGTCATACGCGATTCCGTTGTCGGCCAGGCGGATGGCAATCCCGTCCTCCGTGCGAGCGATGCGGACCCAGAGGTCGGTGGCCTTTGAGTAGCTCGTGATGTTGGTGAGGGCCTCGTCACACACGAGCACTGCCTTCTTGATGGCGTGCGTGTCGTCTCCGCACAGACTGGTGATGACCTCACGCAGGGTGCTCAGCGCGGTAAGCGCGGGCGTTATGTGACCCTCCCACACGTCGTCTCCTTTGTCCGCGGCGTCGCGTGCGACAAACAGGCTGGCTAGGGTGAGGTCGTCGAACTGCTCCATGTTGCCCACAAAGGCGTCGATCGCCGCCGTGGCAAGGTCCACGGCCTCGTGTGCGGTCGTTGCCGTTGCGACGGCCTCGCGCAGACGGTCTTCGCCAAAGAACTCCCTGTTGGAGTTGATGGCCTCGGTTGCCCCGTCGGTGTAGAGCAGGATGCCCTCTCCGGGAAGGAGACGGATGGTCGTGTCGGTCAGGCCGATGTCGTCAAAGAGCCCGACGGCCACTCCCGTCTCGACCTCAATGTAGTTGCCACCCACGGCCAAAGGTGGGGTGTGGCCGGCGTTGGTGTAGGTGAGGGTGGAGTTAGCCGGGTCGTAGATAGCGACGAAGACCGTGACGAACATGTTCTCGGGGTTGTTCGTCTGGATGATGTCGTTGATCTCGTTGAGTGCCGTGGCGGGCGAGGCCCCCGTCGCCAGGCGGTCGTACAGCAGGGTCCCGAACATGGCCATGAAGATGGCCGCGCTCACGCCCTTGCCCGACACGTCAGCGATGACCACGCACGTGCTGCCGTCGTCGCGTTGGATGATGTTGTAGAGGTCGCCGCCGACGGCGCGCGCGGTGCGCTCCGACCCGTAGGCGTTGCAGGAGTTGGTCTCAAGCTCCTTGCTCGCGGGAACGAGGCCCTGCTGGATGCGGCGTGCCACCTCGAGCTCGGTGGAGGCACCGACCCGCTCCGTCGTCATTTCCTCGATGCGGAGCATGTACTGGTCGATGTCGTTGGTCATCTGGTAGAACGTGTCCGTGATCTCGTCGATCTCGTCGTCGTGCCTGCGCTTCCTCACGTCCTTGCCCACGCTGCCGTTGGCTGCGAACTCGCGCATGAGGCTGGAGACCTTGCGAATGGGGATGATGATCTGATGGCGCAGCAGGATGATCTCGATGATGACGAGTACAAGGATCGTGGCCAGGAGGGGGATGCCAAAGGACAGCGTCTCCATTCCGATGACCGAGTTGGCAAACTCGACCTCAAAGTCAACGTCCAGGATGGCCGTGCCGCGTCCGTCGGGCAGCTCGATGGCACGGAACCACGAGAACTGGTCGCCATACGAGTTCGCGTGCCTATAGACTTCCCTAGACTCGCCCTCTCTAAGCGTCTGGTACTCGACGTCGTCGAGAGGGGCGTCGACTCTGGCGCCCAGACCTCGCGTTTCCTTGACCAGGTTGTCCTTGTCGTCCTCGTCCGCCACGGTGGCGAGGTACACGCGGGTCTTCGTGGCCTCGTCAATCGTGTATATCGAAACGTAGGTCGCGCGGACCTCGGCACACAGTTGGCGCATGCACGAGCGCAGGTCCTGATAGGGAACAGACTCCTCGGACCCAAAGACCTCGTCGTAGTGATAGTCGTTTATCGTGTCGGACAGCACGGCCTCGACGTACCTGGTGTCGTCGTAGCCCTGGACATACGCCATACGGATGTTGTACTCGTAGTCCAAGAACGACGCCCCTAGGCCCGTGATCACAAGTACCACGGCCGAGAAGAGCGCAAAGCGCTTGAGCAGGGAACCTCGGCGGCCGCCCGTAGCCATGGCTAGGAGATGTTAAGACGCTGGTCGAAGCCGGCCATGTGGAACACCTGGAGCACGTCGGGCTTGACGTTGATGACGCGCAGGTTCCCACCCATCTTCTTCCAGGCCGACACGACCTGGCGCAGGCCCGAGGAAGAGATGTACTCGAGGGCAGCAAAGTCCAGGATGAGCTCGGTGCAGGTGTCATCGATGTTGTCGATGGCATCCGCGAGCTCGGTCGCCGAGGTGGTGTCAAGCCACCCCTCGAGCGCAAGTGTGGTCACGCTGCCCTCAGTCGAAGGTTTGATTTCCATGATCTCCCTTTCCCATTGTCGTGAGTGCATTGTAAATGACCTTGTCACACGGGGAAGTGTGTTTTCGACCACGGTCAGGCTGCTGTCCGCAGGGGGGGATGACGCGACTAGCCGTCGAGCTCGGGGTCAAAGACACAGCACTTGATGGGGGAGTGCTTTGCGCGGTAGAGCGCCGTGTCGGCTTGGGACAGCAGGGTGTGTCCCTCGCTGCTGCCCTCGCCAAAGGCGATGCCTGCGCTGAGCTTGACGCTGGGGACCTCGGCAAAGCGGCCTTCGAGCGAGATGTTTATGAGGTCGACCCTGTGGATGAGCTCGGCTTGCGACGAGGCGGGGCACCCGTGCGCTATGACCACGAACTCGTCGCCGCCAAAGCGGTACACGAGGTCGGATGAGCGCATGGCATGTGAGATTGCCTGTCCCACGCCGTGCAGGACCGTGTCGCCCACGCCGTGACCGTAGCGGTCGCTCACGCTCTTGAAGGCATCGACGTCGATCATCATGATGGCGACCGGTCGTGTGTCGTGCTCGAGGTCGCCCAGGGAGCGCTCCAGGGCGGTGCGATTGAGCAGTCCCGTGAGCGCGTCGTGCTCGGCCTTGTACGAGGCGAGCTCCATCTGGCGCTTTGCCTGGTCGATGTCCTCCACGGCAAAGATGACCTTAGTGGGTGTCCCGTCCAAGGCACGTTCCATGACAATGATGCGCCCGAGGACCCAACCGACGCCCACAAGAAGATACTGCAACGAGTCACTGTTCTTGTGGCGAAGTGCCTGCCTGAGCCGATCGGGAGCGACAAAGTCCCTCACGAGGTCCTGATGAGCGGGGTCGACAGTGTTCTTGATGGCCGCTTCGGTCGCGCTGAACGATCCCTCTGGTGCATTTGAGCGCCAGGTGGGAACTCCGTTCTCTATCTCGCGGTAGCTGAGGCGCTCCAAATCCCAGAGGAACATGGCAAGGTAGATTGACCTGATGGCGCTCACGATGCGGCGACCCTCGCTCTCGCGGGCCGCGATGTCCTCGGACACGTAAGCGGCCACGGTGCGAAGCACGATGAAGATGTCGTCGGTGTCACGCGCGTTGTCCACCGTGAGATAGCCAACAAGGCGACCGTCCACAATCAGGGGAGCCGCCAGTACGGAAGTGAGCCCCCACTGGTCGAGGATGGCCCGTTGCTCGTCGCTGCGAGGGAGCTCGTCGCAGGCATCGTACTCTATGAAGACAGCCGGCTTGCCATCAAGGGCGTCCTCCCAGGCGGCAAAGTCCTCGCGGTTCATCCCCACCAGCTGGGGGATCTGGGTCTCAAAGCCCTCGCGACACCACTCGTAGGCATGGGCAATGACACCGGTGTCACGCACGAACTCAAAGACGAAGGCGCGGTCACCGGTGTAGTGCTCGCCCAGAACGGCAAGAAGCGTCTCGATGACCTTGTCGGACTCGAGGCCGTTGCCTATGATGTCCAGGCAGTTGGCGAGCGTCTGGTTGACCTTTGCCGCATGCAGCGTAGCGTGCACGGCGCCTCCTCTTGTCTCACCGCATATACGTAAAAACATACTCAGTCTGTCCGCGCTATACAAGCACGTAGGTGCCGAGCGGTAGTCCGGCATGATGCGGCGGTCCCTATTCCGCCATTGGCATGACGCAAACGACTGCCCAGGGCAGTCATTGGCGTCAATCTAGTCTCTTCTCGACAAGAGCGCTCGGGGTCGCGTCCCTCTGACCTGCGGCTCCGCGAGGCGTCGCTTCTGCTCCGCCGTCGTCGTGACGCAAACGACTGCCCAGGGCAGTCATTAGCGTCACTCGGGTCACCTCTCGACAAGAGCCACGCGCATAGCCTCCCTGGGCATGTTGTGGGGGAGCCCGGTGAGGCAGATGCCGACAAGAGCGTAGTGCCCGCCTGCCCCTGGCGCCGGCCCATATGTCGGGCGGAGCGCTCGCCAGTCACCGGCGCCCGCTGGGCATGTTGGCGCAGGAGCCCGGTGAGGCAGATGCCGTCAGGCGCGGGCGGCGGGAGGCGAGTATGTCTGAGGGTCGCGCTCTTTGCGACCCGAGTTACGCAGCCTGCCGCCCGCGCCGAAGGCATCGGGTGCCGAACGCCCCTGCGCAACATGCCCAGGGGC
>CAJOGH010000046.1 GCA_905233865.1 uncultured Atopobiaceae bacterium | reverse complement strand
GTCCGCGTCCACCACATACGCATTGCCAACGACATCCACGGGCGATGAGGCGACAATGGACCAGCCAAGGAACGGGAGTTCCTCCCCCGCCACTGATGCCATCTGAGGCACATCCTGGGACAGCTCCACCGTGGCGCCGGCAAAGACACGCAGGCTGGAAAGGCTCGTGCCCCCGACGTCGTGGTACGTGAGCGTGTACGTTCCTGCGGCAACCCACTTGGCGTACAGCGTGACGTCTGCGTTGCGCACGACATCAGCGTTGAAGTTCCACGGTATCGTGAGCCGCTCGTTCTTGTACCAGCCCACGAAGGTGTAGTCGACGCCCTCGACGCTCTTGGTGGGAGCGGCAGGCTCAACGATGCGGTCGCCTGCGACAAGTCCCTCCTGTGCCCCAACGTCCGTCCCGCCGTTGGAGTTGAACGTGGCAACAAAGGAGGGCTCACGCCAGCCGGCGTAGAGGGCCAGGTTAGAGGAGGGCATGGTCGTGGTCGAGAAGTCAAAGCGCTGAGAATCGTCGAGGTTGTCAGCACCCTCCTGCGACGTGAACCAACCAGCAAACTCGTAGCGCTCGCCATACGGGCCAGTCTTGACAGAGGCGTAGCGCGGGTCAAGGTCGGCGAGAGGCTTGGTGTAGGGAATGTCAGTGATGTCATTGACGCCCTCGTCGCCAAGGTTAAAGAAGCGGATCGCGTAATGGCGCAGGCGGTAGTAGACGCTATAGGTGTACGGAGAGGTCATATAGATTCCGCCATCAGTAATGGAGCAGACGTCCGTGTGATCCTCGCCATAGTAGTACGCACGGTCAGGGTAGTTCGTCTCGCGGGAGTTCTTGTAGACCGTAAAGCCAAGCGTCTTGCGCAGGTAGTATCCCTCAAGTTCCTGAGGGTCAAACTTAGTGGCCTGAAGCGTGCGGATTGTTGCGCAGTCTACCGAAGAGCCATCCTCCTCCACAAGTGTGGGTGGGTTCTCCTCGGGGGCATCCTGATACGTGCGCTCGCGATAGACGGTAACACTGTAAAGGTACGTCTCGTCCCTACGTATCTCGAAGTAGACATGTGCGCCCGAGTCAAGCATGCGACCGTCTTCATATGAGCACTGGCGCATGGACATCCACTGCATGATGTTGGTCCACTCGGTGCGTTCAAAGCTGTCGTAGAAGATCCTCCACCGCGTCTTGATGTTGCTGATCCTAGAGTCCTCGTACCAGTCGGAATTGCTGTGGCCCCACTTGACGTTGCCGGCGTCGTAGAAGGTAACGCGAGACGCATTGCGGAAGCTCACGGCATAGTAGTCGCGCTCAAGGTAGAGGTTTACGACGGTCGAGCCGTCACCTGCGATACGGACCTCATCCAACGAGGCCTGACGGGCAGATGCGACATGGTAGTAGGGCACGGAATAGCTTGTGTCGCGCACGGACCCGTCAATGGTGACCTTCCAGGCGCGCTGCTGCGTGCTGCCCTCAACCTGTGCGCTCTCATATCCCACGACGCCACCCGTGACGCCATCATGGGCGACCGTGGTGCTCTGTATGGTATAGGCACCCTCGCCCGGAGCCCCCTCGGAGCCCTCGACCCATACGGCAACGGTATAGGCAATATCGGACCTGGGAGTCCAACGAGCATAGAGCGTCGTTGGCTCACTGACGGTGAGGTCATCCGTGACCTTGTCCTCATACTCCCACTCGCCTGCGCTTTCCCCCGTTCTCGTGCGATACCACCCCTCGAGCTCGTAGCCCGTATAGGATGCGACGGGCAAGGAGGAGAGTGCCAAAGTCCCCGTCTCCGCTCCGTCGTCGAGGGGGACGAACGCGCCGTCCACAGCGGGGGCGCCGCTGGTGTCAAACGTCACAGCAAAGCCCGAGGCAAGACGAGGATAGAGGTCGAGGTCGGCAGATATGCCCTCGACAGTGCCGTCGGTCGCATACGTGGCCGAGGGCGCGGCCGAGGGTTCGTCAGAGTCAAAAGACAGCCAGCCCGCAAGGGAGACGTCGTCGGCGGTCGAGACGGGCACGAAGGCACGAGACGACTGCGAGAGTGACACTCTGCCCTGGCCGTCAGCAAGCAGGGCAGCCGCGAGAACGCCGCCACGTTCCGGGTCACCGACCTGGTCGTGGGGGTACTGGTGCATCCTGACCACATGCGGCTCTGCAAAGGTTGCGCTAGCAGTGAGCTGGGTAAGCGCGTGCTCGCCCTGAGTGCCCAGCGCCGCAAGCTCGCCCAGGCGCGTCTGCGTGAGCGTCGTGTCCAGATAGGGCGAGATGTCAGTGGAGCCTACGTTCCACGAGACGAGTCGGCCACCTGTGGAAGAGGCAGGTGTCGAGGGAGTGACAAGGGTATCGTTGGCGCGCACGATCTGGCGGGAGAGCGTCACTCCCCCACTGACGAACGCGACCTCCACGCGCGGGACCACACCTGTGCCCGACGTGGGATACACCGCGGCATAAGAGGGAGACGAGAAAATCAACAGCGCAAACGCAAGCAGAATGGCACTCATGGTGCGGCGCACGACAGGCCCCAACATACGCACCCCCCAACAGGTAACGAGGCTATTTGGCTACGTTTAAGAATACCATACGACCAGCATAAGCTCTTATCGGCATGAGCCTGCGCCGCAAGCCCAAACCTGTCCCCATTATCAAAAAGGGAGGGGTCGCGAGGACCCCTCCCTGATGGTGCCTATGTGACCAGGACTAGGCGATCTTGGCGGGACCACCGTTGGACTTGATCTTGGCCTGGGCGCCGGCGAGGCGTGCGATGGGCACGCGGTAGGGCGAGCAGGACACGTAGTCAAGGCCGAGGTCGTAGTACATCTGGATGGAGGCCGGGTCGCCGCCGGTCTCGCCGCAGACGCCGCAGACGATGGTCTCGTTGGCCTTGTGGCCGCCCTGGACGCCCATCTCGACGAGCTTGGCAACGCCGGTATCGAGCGTCTCGAAGGGGTTGGTGCGCAGGATCTTCTGGTTGAGGTACTGCGGAATGAAGGCGCTCTCGACGTCGTCACGCGAGAAGCCAAAGGTGGTCTGCGTGAGGTCGTTGGTGCCAAAGCTGAAGAAGTCGGCGTACTGGCCGATCTCGTCAGCGGTCACGGCAGCGCGGGGCAGCTCAATCATGCAGCCGATGGGGATGTTGAGCTCGACGCCCTCGGCCTGCTCGACGGCCTGGATGCCGGCCTCAATCTGCTCGCGGACGAGCTTGAGCTCCTCGACGGTGCTCACCAGCGGGACCATGATCTCCGGGCGGGGATCAAAGCCCTGCTTCTTGAGCTTCGCGGCAGCGCCGGCGATGGCGTGGACCTGCATATCGTTGAGCTCGGGGTACATGATGCCCAGGCGGCAGCCACGGAGGCCGAGCATGGGGTTGGCCTCCTGGAAGGAGTCGAGGGCAGCGAGGCGCTCGCGCATGGCGGAGAGCTGGGTCTCGGTCTCGCCGTGGCCCTCGCGACGGGCGATGTCAACGGCAAGCTCGCGCGGGCTGTCCAGGAACTCGTGCAGGGGCGGATCGAGCAGGCGGACGATGACCTCCTTGCCGTCCATGGCCTTGAACATGCCCTCGAAGTCGCCAGTCTGCGCCTTGAGGAGGTGACCCAGGGCGGACTGCTTGGCGCCGTCGGTCTCGGCCAGGATGAACGACTGGATGATCTGCTTGCGCTCGCCCAGGAACATGTGCTCGGTACGGTCGAGGCCGATGCCCTCGGCACCAAATTCGACGGAGAGCTGTGCGTCCTCGGGGTTGTCGGCGTTGGTGCGGACACCAAAGATGCGGCCGCGGGAGGCGTCCTTGCGGACGTCGTCGGCCCACTCGAGGATGGTCTCGAGGTCACCGGTGAGCTCGGGGCGAATCAGAGGCACCTCGCCCAGGATGATGTCGCCAGTCGTGCCGTTGATGGAGATGACGTCACCCTCGTGCAGCACGATGTTGGTGCCGGCGATGGTGGCCTCCTTGGCCTTGGCGTCAATCTTGAGGGCCTCGGCACCGCAGACGCAGGGAGCGCCCATGCCACGGGCGATGACGGCCGCGTGGGACGTCTTGCCACCGTGGGAGGTCAGGATGCCCTCGGCGGCGACCATGCCCTTGAGGTCGTCGGGGTTGGTCTCCCAGCGCACGAGGATGCAGGGCTTCTCGATGTTGGCGTAGTGCACCGCGTCGTCGGAGCTGAAGACCACGTGACCCACGGCGGCGCCGGGGCTGGCGTTCATGCCCTTGGCGATGACGTCGACCTTGGCCTTGGGGTCAAACTGCGGGTGCAGGAGCTGATCGAGCTGCTCGGGCGCGACGCGCAGGATGGCCTGCTCGCGGGTGATGCGGCCCTCGTCGACCATCTGGATGGCAACACGGAGGGCGGAGAGCGCCGTGCGCTTGCCCACACGGGTCTGGAGCATCCAGAGCTTGCCCTGCTCGATGGTGAACTCGATGTCCATCATGTCAGCGTAGTGGTCCTCGAGGATCTCGAAGACGTGGAAGAGCTCCTCGCCAGCCTCCTTGAGGGCAGGGATCTTGACCAGGTCGGCGATGGGCTCCGTGTTGCGGATGCCGGCCACGACGTCCTCGCCCTGGGCGTTGACCAGGAAGTCGCCGTAGCGCTCGTTGGTGCCGTCGGCGGGGTTACGCGTGAAGGCGACGCCCGTGGCGCTCGTCTCGCCCTTGTTGCCAAAGACCATGACCTGGACGTTGACGGCGGTGCCGAGCTCGTCGGGGATCTTGTTCTGCTTGCGGTAGAGGATGGCGCGCTCGTTCATCCAGGAACCGAACACGGCCTGCTCCGCAAGGCGCAGCTGCAGGTAGGGATCGTCGGGGAAGGCAGCCTTGCCGTCGGGGGCGACCTCAGGGTGGGCCTGGGAGTCGACGTTGACCGCAAAGATGTCCTTGAAGATGGAGGTGAGCTCCTTGAGGTCGTCGGCGTCGAGGTCGGTGTCGAGCTTGACGCCCTTCTTCTCCTTCATCTCGGTGATGGCGTCCTCGAACAGCTGGCCGTCGACGTCCATGACGACGCTCGAGAACATCTGCACGAAGCGACGGTAGGAGTCCCAGGCAAAGCGCTCGTTGCCGGTCTGACGGATAAGGCCCTCGACGGAGACGTCGTTGAGGCCGAGGTTAAGGACGGTGTCCATCATGCCAGGCATGGAGAAGGGAGCACCGGAGCGGACCGACACCAGCAGCGGGTCGTCGGCGTCGCCGAGCTTCTTGCCCATGCGCTCCTCGAGATCGGCACGGGCGGCGTCGATCTCGTCGAGGACGCCCTCGGGCCAGGTATTGTTGTGGGTCGAGTACTCGACGCAGGTCTGGCAGGTGATCGAGAAACCAGGAGGCACAGGAAGGCCAATCTTGGACATCTCGGCGAGGTTAGCGCCCTTGCCACCTACGATCCACTTGGACTCGTCGACGGTAGCCGCAGCTTCCTCGGTGACGTCGACGCCCTCGGCATTCTTGCCAAAGCGATACACGTGCTTGGTTGTTGCCATAACTCCTCCGAACTTGCCGTACTGGTGACCCGAGGGTCACACGTTCCATGCATCGGCGGCACGCCGCTGATGCGTTTTACCAAAGGGTATGATACACGAAATCTACACCGAAATTCGCAGATTCTTCACGAGGCGCTACTTGATCTCGGCAATCCTCTTGAAGATGAAGGAGGCGACCTCCTCGACCGTGCGGCCGTCCATGTTGACGACGGCGCAGCCGAGCTTCTCGATCATGCGCTTGGAGTACTCGTGCTCCTTGTCCGCGTCCTCGGGGTTGGTCTGCGGCAGCGTGGCCATCGCAGGATCGTCGGCGACGCTGAGCTGACGGGCCTCGGCGATGCGCTCGGGGCTCGACGTCAGGCCAAAGATGCGACGACGGTCGACCTCGAAGATCTCCTTGGGCAGGTCGGTGCCGAGCTCGATCTCGATGTTGGCCACCTTGAGGCCGGAGAACGCGAGATACATGGAGATGGGCGTCTTGGACGTGCGGTGCATGCCCACCAGGACGACGTCCGCGTGGGGCAGGTCCTGCGGCTTGTGACCGTCGTCGTGCTCCACGAAGAACTCCATGGCGTCGACGCTCTTGAAGTAGAGTTCCTCGCCCTCGTGGCCAAGGCCGACCTGGTTCTTGGGCTCAAGGCCAGTGAGCGTGGACATGACCGTGATGGCAGGGCCAATGAGGTCGATGGAGGGGATGCCGCGCTGGTCAAGCTCGTAGCGGACCTCGGAGCGCAGCGTGGGGCTCGCGAACGTGTGGAACACGGCGGTGCCGACCGCGGAGTTCTCCTCCTGGTCAAAGTAATTGCGGACCTGCTCGACGTCGCTGACCTGGGTCAGTCGCTTGATGGTGATGGCGTCGGAATCAAACTGAAGCGACGCGGCGCGTACGACCTCCGCCGCGGTGTCGCCCATGGAGTCTGAGATGACGTGCACGACAGGAACGGAGCTGTCCCCGTACCTCTGGGTGGACTCTGACAATGTAGTTCCTTTCTTCCGACACTGTTCGTGGGACTACCGCTTACGGGCGAGCGCCCCGATGTCTGCAACGTTATCAAAAACGGAAGCAAACCGGTTGAGCAGACGGAGCCTGTTCTCCCTTACGTCAGTATGCTCGTCCATGACAAGAACTTCATCAAAGAATCGGTCGATTGGTGCCCTTAAATCGGCGAGAGCACCAAGAGCACCTGAAAACGCTCCTTGTGCTAGGGCCTCGGACACCGCAGCCTCACCCTGCTCGCAGGCACGCAGCAGCTCGAGTTCGGGCTCCAGCAGCAGGCTCTTGTCGACATCACAGCCAAGCTCGGCGTCACCCAGGTGGGCGGCGCGGGCATAGGCGGTGGCCAGGTCGTCAAAGACCTCGGGCGTGGCGGTGCGAGCGTCCTCGAGCGCATGGGCGCGCATGAGGAACTGCGAGGGATCGATGACGTGGGCCGCGGAGACCGCCTCGATGGTGTCGGCGCGCACGCCCTCGTCACGGGCGATGGCAGCCAGGCGGCCGGCAAAGAAGCCGCGCACGGCCTCAGCGACCTTGTCGTGGTCAAACGAGAGACCCTGTTCCTCGTAGGCACCAAGTGCCACGTCGATAAGAGCCGACAGGGAGCAGTCATCGAGGGAGCGCAGGATGGCGATGGTGCCGATGGCAGCACGGCGCACGGCAAAGGGATCGGAAGATCCGGTGGGCGGCTCGTCGATGGCGAACATGCCGCAGATGGTGTCGAGCTTGTCGGCGATGGCCACAGCCTTGCCCACGACACCGGCGGGCACGACGTCGCCGGCGAAGCGGGGACGATAGTGCTCGCTGACGGCCTTAGCCACCCG